>JBFMHI010000032.1:0-17069 GCA_040753085.1 bacterium
GGGTGGGCACCGCCCACCAAAAAGGCGTAGATGGCGAACAGATTGGTGGGTAATGTCCACCCTACTTCTGCGGAAGGTTAACCGCGCCTAAAGTTTCACAAGAAAATGGATGATTTTGAACCGTCCCGATGTTATTGGTTTTGACAACTTTTTGTACTCCAAATTCTTCGACCTGTATGGTTAGCTTAACCTTACTCACATCTTTTAAAAACCACGAAGAACACGAAGAACACGAAGGATACCACGAAGATTTTTTCTAATCACATTTACCTTACCCTTAATTACTTTCTTCGTGAACTTCGTGCTCTTCGTGGTTTATCTTTGCTTTTCCCTACTTAATCATACAGGTCGAATTTTTCTTATAGAAGTAATCGCATTTTTCGACTACTTTGTCAACTCAGAGGAAGGATAGAAATTTACGAACCCTAGAAGTGAGCGCCTTCTCGACGTATCCCGCGTATTCCTCAAACTGCAAGTCAGTTGGCTGTATCTCTTTGAGGCCTGGCAATAAGATGTACTTCATTTCTCCTTCTTTATCAATATCTCTATATTGTGGTTGAGGACAGAGTTTGGATGTTTAAAAGGTATCCCCTCAATTACCTTTAATGGTTTATAATATTTATCAAACTGGGGAGAATTAAGGCCCGAGCTACTGGTCAGCAATAAATAAGGAGGCAGGTCTCCTTTAGACAGGTCCTTTGTGATTCTCAATTTATAATTGAAGAACCTGAAAGGAGGGAGATCACAAATATGAGGAAAATTCTGGATTCCAATTGTGCTTCCATAAGGTATGTATTCGTTTATCCATCTTCCGGCAGCTAAACGACTGCTGTCTTTACTCCCCTCCTTAACGAATCCGCTGATGTAGATGAAAGAATAGAAGGCAGTATAACCCAGGATTAAAACCAGAATGAGAAAGGCAACTTTTTTAAACCGAAGAGAACTCAGGCATCTATCTGCTACCATTGCTCCCAGGAGGAAGAAGAGGGGAAAGATAAAGAGAAAGAAACGGGAACCTCTGTTATAACCACCGGATAAAAAAGGGAGAAGAGAAGATAAGAGACAGAGTAAAAAGAAGATATCGATCCGTCTATGTCTTGCCAAAGCATAGATCATCCCTAATATGGAAAGGAAATAGATGGGATATCCTAAGGAACAAGCCTCTTTTAGAGTCCATATTGACTGGAGAAAAGAAGACAGAGAAAAAGCGGCCATCCTGGTGCCTCCCCCCACATCTTTGTTGTACACAAACATAAACTCTCTTTTTGCCTCAGAAAAGGCCAACAGATAGAAAGGGTTAGTGATGATAAAGGTAAGGATTGCCATAAGGATGGAAGTTCCGAGCCAGAGATACCTATTTTTGTTGTCTGAAAGGAAATGAGCAATGATCAACCATAAAAAGATCGGCGCCGTATAACCCCCTGCACCTACCGTAAGCCCTACGCCTACACCTCCCAGGATATACCATATCATTCTTCCTTCCAGCAATATCTTGATTGTGGCATAAAGAGTAAGTATGCTATAGAACATACAGAAAATATGAGGTTTCATAATGTGGCCCTCGAATAGGACTAAAGGGGAGGTAAGAAGAAAGAGGGCGGCCAGAAACCCTGCTCTTTTTCCAAGCCACCTTCTTCCTAAAAGATAAAGAATAATTACTCCACCCAACACAGCAATCTTCGAGAACATTCTCCCCGCAACATATAAAGATTCCATCTCTTCAGGATGAAAAAAGTAGTAACTCAGATCCGGGTTTAAGGTAACTAATTTTAAAAGAGAAGCAAGGAACAAGAAGAGTCCCAAAGGATAAAGATAGGCTCCTCCATATTCAAAAGCATGAGGATTAAAGCTTCCCTTCCAGGGTCTAATGTTAGACAAGACACCAAAAGCCCGGCTTTCATCCGGATTGTATGTATGGACAAAGTAGGATCTTATTCCACTGACCTCGGTCTCAGTAAGAACCTCATCAGAGAAATCAAGAATGGTTCCATCTTCATTCAAGGAAGGGCATCTCTCTCCCAAAAAGTGGGCCTTATTTTTGTATACTTCTCTTCGCCATGCCTCCATCTTTCGACTTAACCTTTTTATCTCTTCGGTGTCTTTAAAAATAAGGCTCAATCTCTCTTTATACATAAGGCCCCAGTTTATTCCCGGTAAATGAATCGCAAGACCTATAGTGATCAAGATGAAAAGGGGTACCCAGGATAGAGCCTTTTCTTTGATCTTATCATCCACTTTTAATTTCCTCCATTAGCTTAACCTTCCCGAAGGTTTCGAGCTTTCGGGAAGGTAAATGTCTGTTCCCAGTTTATTGCTCCACGACTTGGCGGCTTAATCTACCAGGCGATACTTAATCAATGTCCACAAAGCTGAGAGGCCATCCTTCCAGGTAATCTTTTTGCCCTCAGAATAATCCCTGCCTACATAGGTTATTGGCACCTGCTGAATCTTATATTTTCTCTTTAAAACCTTGGCTGTAATCTCCGGTTCAAAGTTAAATCTGTTTGATTTGATCAGAATACTCCTTATGACTTCAGCCTTAAAGACTTTATAGCCTACCTCCATATCACTGATAAGAGTATTGTAAAGAATATTAGTGACCAAAGTCAATAACTTATTCCCCATATAATGCCAGAAAAACATAGCGCTGTTAACTCCAAGAAACCTTGAACCGTAAACCACATCGCACCTTTTCTCTAAGATAGGTTGGAGGAGTTTCGGATAATCTCTGGGATCATATTCCCTGTCGGCATCCTGAATAATGACCAGATCACCCGTAACAGCGCTTATGCCGCTTCTTATCGCCGCTCCCTTCCCCATGTTGCTTTCATGATAAAGCTTAATAACATTATTATCATTTATTTCTTCCTCAATAATCCTTCTTGTTCCATCAGAAGAGGCATCATCCACCAGGATAAGCTCCTTTTCTATACCACCTATATCAACCTCCTGCACCTCTTTTATTATCTCTCTTATAGTTGCTTTTTCATTGTAGACAGGTATAATAATAGTTAGCTTCATCTGAATTATCCTCTCTGGAGCACGTCCCTAATTTCCTGCCTCTACCACTTCTTTACAAATTTTCTCTGCCTTATTGGCGTCTGTCGGTCACCCTATTCTTGTACCATTCTACGGTCCGTCTCAGCCCTTCTTCAAAATCCATCTTGGCTTTAAAACCAAATTCAGCTTCTGCCTTAGAGACATCCAGACACCTTCTGGGCTGTCCATCCGGCTTAGTGGCATCCCAGATGATTTTCCCTTTAAATCCGGTTAGCTTGACGATCAAAGCCACTAAATCCTTGATGGATATCTCCATGCCAGCCCCGAGGTTGACTGGTTCACTCTTATTATAGCGCTCGGTGGCCAGGAGGATTCCCTTGGCACAGTCCTCCACATAGAAGAACTCTCTGGTTGCCCTGCCTGTCCCCCAAACCACGATTTCTTTTTCACCCTGATTAATGGCATCAAGGCATTTCTTGATCAAGGCCGGGATAACATGGGAGGAGGCGGGGTTAAAGTTGTCTCCTGGACCATAGAGATTAACCGGGAGCAAAAAAATAGAATTAAATCCATATTGCTCCCTATATGCCTGGGATTGAACCAGCATCATCTTTTTAGCCAGACCATACGGGGCATTGGTCTCCTCAGGATAACCATTCCAGAGATTTTCTTCCTTGAAGGGAACAGGTGTGAATTTAGGATAAGCACAGATAGTTCCTAAGGCAACAAACTTATTTACCTTATTTTGCTTGGCATACTCCATAAGCATAGCGCCCATCATCAAATTATCATAGAAATACTTACCAGGGTTTTCCCGATTGGCGCCAATACCACCCACGACCGCGGCCAAATGGATTACTATATCCGCTTTAAAGCTATCATAGAGTTTTATTACATCTGCCTCTTTGGTTAGATCGAAATCTCTGTGCCTGGGGATGAAAATCTCTTTAGCCCCGCGATTATTTAATTTATCTACCACATAAGATCCTAAGAAACCCGCCCCACCTGTAACCATAACCCTCTTATCTTTCCAGAAAGACATTTCCATCTTTAACCTCTTCTACTCTTCCAGCCAGCTTACTGATCTCAAATATCTTTCTATCTCATCAACGAATTCTTTATCGCTATCCTTACAGAACTTACTTATTGTCTCATCGGCTTCAAACATTGTTTTATAATCGCACATCTCTCTGTATTCAAAAACCTTGTTTAGATTTCTTCCATATTGCCTGTCAAATTCTCTCCTTTGGTTAATAAATCGAAATCCGAACTCTGAAATGATAAAGGAGCGCTTTTCGCTTTCTATTTCTTCGGCTGTGAAAAGAGCCTTTAGACTATGAAACATCGCCGTAATAGCTTTTAGGGATAGATTCTCGATACAGACCGGCCTGATGAAGCAATTCGCTGGCCTTTAACGAGTTCCTCGCCAACCTTATTTCAGCCTTAATGTACTTTTTTTTCGCCTCCATAACTCTATTCCTTCTCTTTGGATACTTCTGATAAAAGGTGTTCCCGCTTCATTTTCAGCTAACCATTCTTTCTTATCGTAGATAATAGGAGATAATAAGATATTGTAGTTCAAGATATAGTTAAAGGAAAGATCAGAAATCTCATCCAGGTATCTATTTTTCCATTTATCTACACAGATCAATAAATCGATATCACTTCCTTTTCTTTCTTCTCCCCTCGCCTTTGAACCAAAGAGATAGATAAATTCTATTTTACCGCGGTATTTTTTTATAATAAAATTAACAAAGCTTAAGATTGCCTCTTTCTCTTTTGTATCCAGATTTCCCTCTAAATATTTTGGTCCCACACTTTTTATTGTTTTTGGCTTTGTTTTCAACTATTACCACCTTTATCTCTCGTTAATTTTTGGTAACCGTTCAGTCACGGATGCACACAGATGAAACACGGATTTCCGTGAACCGTGTCCGGGAGTCGTGTCCGTGATTAGGTTGTAGGGACAACCCTTGTGGTTGTCCGCCTATAGAACGGACAGGGACAAGCTCTGTCCCTACAACTCCGCCTTCTGTCCTCTATTATTTATCCGTGCTAATCCGTGTCAATCAGTGGCTGAACGGTTACGAGTCAGCATACATTATTGGTGCAACCGATTGGTAACTAAACAGTTAAGTCTAAATCAAAGTAGTAGCGGAAGACTACCGACATTTCCTTCCTATATTTTATATCAAACCCGACACTTAAGTGGAATTAGAGTTTGGATGTCCGGATTTCTGTGATACCTGGCCAAAAAAATTTCTCAAAACATACCATCCTGATGCTGCAAAGACAGCCAGAATCGGTTCCATTGGAACTCGATACCTCGAGTGACCTAAATAAATATATATCGCCATGAAAAATAATAGTATCCCCACGAATAACAACCCATACTCCCGCTGTTCTCTTCTGAAAAGAAATACAAGACCAAAAAGACCAAGTAATCGAAGAATAATAGCAATTATCAAAGTCGCCATCACCAATATCGTGTACATATATGCTCTATTTCCAAGTTGGTGTCTTAAGAAAAGGGTCCATGTGTTCTTACATCCGCGCCATTTTTCAGATATTAAGAAGGCATGCAAACTTTCTCCCGCCCATCCTAAATAATTTTTAAAATTGCTGGCGCCTCCAGCAAGATATAAAAGTATCCAGGAATGCAGCAATGCCTTTACGTGAGAAGAAGCAGGTTGGGCCAGTATTTCATCGTCAAAAATATCCAAAAGAATTCGATTTTGCTCTATCTCTGTAAGATCAGCCCAATTTTTGATGTCGTGGGATTCAAGATACTTCTGCACAATTTTTTCTCTATGCTGACATACTTTCAGTAGAGACCATCCATTCCCTATTTGGACTAATTCCATATACTGATCATTTAAATAGACTCCGCCACAACTGGCAAAAAGGAAGGTTTTAGTTTTAAGATAATTACGTAGAAACCAGGGAGAAATTGTAAGGCAGGCAATAAGTGTGGCCAAAAGACCAGCCCAGAATAACGATTTTTTACTTTTAAAGCCTCTCCCTCCATTCATCCATGTTGGCTTATAGATACCGAATATACCAAAGGCGATTGGAAATAATGGGATAGCATAAAGCCCCATCGGTCGAGTAAGCGCTGTCAATCCAGCCAATAGGCCGGTTAAAATGGGTAATTTCCAGTTCACCTTGTGGACAAAGAGAATTACGGTATAAAGGGTTGCTGTCAGAAAAAAAGTAAAAAGGGTTTCAGACTGGGTGAAGTGAGCTGTAATTAAACTGTTTGGATTAAAAATAACAAATGCCTGAGCAAGCGTTTTGAGGCGAGGTAAAAAAGGGGCAATCAATCCACGCGTCATTAGGCCTGTAGCATACAAAAGGATAAGCTGGATAACGACAACAGCCACTAATGCAATTTTCCAGGGGAACAAAAAAAGCGGAATTGCCAGAAATATTGAATAAAGAGGCGGTTTAAAGGTAAATGGAATATCAGGCGTATCTGCATCTACAATTGCACCATACTGGATTAATCCTATGGCCGGTTTTATATATTGGTCGGCATCGGCAGCTTCTCTGTAAGTAGCTTCAGGCTTAGCGGCAATGATGAGCCCAGCGTTTAAGATAATAAAAACAGCCAGGAAGACGAGTTGAGTTTTTCCTATACTTTTCATCTTTAAGAATCAAACCCCCTGTGAGGATGCCTTTGCTGCCAATTCCAAGCAGGAGCAATAATTGTATGACTTCCAATATATCCTCCTCCACCTGCAACTAATATCTGCATTGTTTTTATTCTATTTCTATTCCGGAAATAAAAAATGAGGCAAAAAACATCATGGCAAAATAAATAAAAACAGTGAAATTGAATATACCCAGCTTTGTATAGAAAGGTGTAAAGTAACCGTTAATATAATTGAGGTAAAGATTCCATCCAATAGATCCGCTCCCTATTATAGTCAGCCCTATTCCTACAATAGAGCCTAAAAGCAACCGATCTAAGGTCATCGTCTTTCTTAGTTTTTCAATAAACATATTAGGCACATCGATACTGGCCTGAATCAGTCGTAATTTCGCTATATAGGCAAAGACAACCAGGGCTTCACCCAGAATTATCAGGTTTTGCAAACAGGCAAAGGTGGTTATGCCAAAAATCGGCCCCAGCGTGATAGGATGCGACTCGGCAAGGATATCCTTTAGCAAGAATAATCCTGACAAAAGTATCCCTAAAATAATACTTATCATTCCCGGATAAAAGAATAGCTGAAGCGGAGACATAAGCATTATAAAGCGCAGGTGTCGCCAGCCGTCCCTGAAAGACCTTAGATGAGGCCTTCCTTCCCTTCTGTCTTTATGCAATGTTATGGGGACCTCAAGGATTTTCAGACCTTTCTTAAGGGCCTTCACCAGCATTTCCGAGGCAAATTCCATCCCTTTGCATTTCAAATTAAGATCCAGCATTGTCTGGGTGCGGTAAGCACGCATACCGGAATTTATATCGCTCAGTTTGCTTTTGTAGATAAGGTTGATTAGCATGGTAAGGGCAGGCGTTCCAAAGTACTTGTGAGAAAATGGCATGGCACCGGGCATAATCTTGCCTTTAAATCTGCTGCCAAGAATAATATCCCATTTCCCCTCCTGGAGTTTATCCCAGAAAAGATTGATTTCGTAGAAATCATAAGAACCGTCGGCGTCGGCTTTTAAACAATGGTCAAATTTGGCATGTCGTATGCCGGAGTAATAGGCGCTTCCGTAGCCTTTTTCCGTTTCCTTAATAACCCTAGCGCCTGCCTTTTCGGCAATCTCCGCTGATCTATCCACACTGCCATTATCAACAACCAGCACCTCTCCGGGTATCTTGTACTTGGCGAGGGCGCCCAGCCCCTGAGTCACACAGTATTCAATAGTCTTTTCCTCATTAAGACAAGGAATGATTATGGTTAAACCCTTTTCTCTCTTCTCCATTATCTTATCCACCTAACAAAGGATAATGCCTGAAAGAGGTTTCTAATATTTCTCATCTTTTTTAATTCAATAAGGATCTTACGGGGCCTGAAATAAAAAACCTTAAACGCCTTTTGCCTGTAATGGGTAACCTCTTTTGCCGATATACCCGGCATATCCACTATTGATTCTCCGCCAAAATCAAATCTCGACCATTCTTTGGTCTTAATCCATCCTTTTTGCTTTGCCATCTCGCCGAATTCTGTGCCCGGATAAGGAACAGCGCAGTAACTTTAAATATAGTCAAGGTCGCACTTCTTGATAAACTTGAGGGTATCCTCGGCAGTCTGTTTGGTTTCGCCAGGCAAGCCGAAGATGAAATGACCCATAACCGGTAAACCAACCTCTTTACACAAACGGATACCACGTTCAATGTCTTCGATCTTTTGCTGTTTCTTCGCCCCATCCAAAATCTTCTGAGAAGTAGTTTCAATCCCCATACCCATCAGAAAACATCCCATCTTTTTCATTAGACGCAGAGATTCAATATCAAGGGAGTCCGCCCTGGTGGTAACTGCCCACTTTATATCCAATCTTCTTTCTGCCAGTCCATTACAAAAATCATTAACCACCTTTCTATCCAGGGTAAAGGCCTCTTCCCACAAAAGGAAATTTTTGATATTATACTTATCAACACATTCAGTAATCTCGTCAAGGATATATTCCGTGGAATGCCTTCTTATTTTCCGCCCATAATAAACTTTTACAATACAAAAAGTGCAAGAATAAGGACAGCCACGGGAAGTATTTATCAGGGTAAAGGTCTCGCCATTATTAGGCAAGATATATTTTTCAGTATTTATCAGGCTTCTGTTCGGCTTAGGGAGTGAATCCAAATCTTCTATCAGGGCACGTTTGGCTGTTTTCTTGAGGGATCCATCCTTATCAAAAAACATCAATCCGTCAATTGATTCCTGGCCGGTCTTCTTTTCCAGACTGACCAACAGCTCTTTAAAGGTCTCCTCGGGTTCACCAATGATAGAATAATCTATGCTTCTATCTTTAGGAACAGCCTCTTCTTCGAGCATCGTAAAGTATACACCAAAACTTATTATTATGATGGCTTTGTTGTATTTCTTTATCCTTTTTGCCACTTCAAGGTCAGAGTCAATGGAAGGGAAGGCTGTGTTTAGGACCACAACATCTACCCCTTCCAGCAATGTATCCACCGCCTCAAATTCTAAGGGCTCCACATTGGCATCAAAAATTTCAGCCTTATGCCCCCCCTCTTCCGCAATACTGGCAAGTATCATCAAAGTCAAAGGGGGCCATATCGTAGCCCAGGAAGAAGTCAACTGCATGCAGCGTCCTTCTCGAATATACTTCTTATCTTTTATATGTGGAGGATTCAAAAAAAGTATTTTCATTTCTTAACATCCTTGGACGTTCATCCGCTCTTACTTTTTCTTCACCACTAAAATCAACTGGTAAGCCAAGAGACCACTGAATATATTCGTAAAAAAGTGAAGGATATGATTAATCACTTTAAGAAATAAGCCCGACTTCCGCCTTTTGAGAATCTCATTAATCGGCAGATTTGTATAGATCTGTTTCTCAATCACGAAGTGATTGTCCCTCACCCATCGCCTAAAAGAAGACCTAGTAAAAAACCGTAAGTGAGTTCTATCCAATGTCCCCCTATCAGCATATTCAAATCGGCCCAAAAGCAGACTAAGCCTTATATAAATGTTGGCAATATTGGGGACGGAAATAATGATTTTGGTGTCAGGATCTGCAATTTGATGAACATCTTGAAGTAATTTAGTGTGATTCTTTAGGTGTTCAAGGATGTCGAGGAGCAAGATATAATCGAATCCTCTTCCCTTCAATTTTGTTATTGGCAAGCCATCCTCTAAGTCCTGAATAATAAATTCCTTGAACCTATCTTGATTTTTCTCCGGTTCAATACAGTCAATACCAATAAATGAGTTATTTCTTGCATCAGTGATCTCTTCTATCGTCCCGGAGCCACACCCAATATCCAGTATCTGTTGACCGGCGCCCCTAATTATCTGACTAACCAATGTATGGCTTGAAAATTCATAAGGTTTGAGGGGATAACTTTCAACTTGAAACTTTGACAAACCTTGTCTCTCCTATATCCACCAACCATATCTCTTCACTTCGTGTCCGTGCCTGTTGTTCGTCTCCGTAGCAAAAGGAATAACCTCAGATCAAACCACGGACACAGATAACAAACCTATACTGTGTCCCTACTGCTACGCTACAGCATTTATGATGATGCGGCAAAAAGTCTTAAAGAACAGAAAAATCACCTAAAAGGCAGAAATGTGGTTTTCTATAATAGACTGATGGGACTATAGTTGCCTCAATGCTCCTCTGTGCTCTCTGTGTCCTCGGTGGCGAAATCTTGACTTTCTGCCTAACCATCATTTATAGCAAATAGAAAGGGACAAGTCAAGCAAAAAAGGTGAGACGAGAGAAATGTTAGGTCACCCCTCTAATTACCGTGATTCACGTTCAAAGGGGAGGGCAGTGAGCATAATTAGGATAGGCTCAAAGGGCAGGCGATATTTGGCATATCCTACCGGGCCTGATATAAGGAGAAAATAGACGATTATCAAACAACTTATCCCAAAGATCCCACGATCTTGATTAAAAAGTTTCCACCCACCGTATATCTGCACCATCCTGAAAAGCAGCATCGTCAATAGACCGGTAATAAGCATCGTGCTGTAGACCTTGTTTTTGTTTCGAAAGATGAAATTAAAGGCCTGTTCAGGCGGGCTTGCTCCCGGGCTCTCATAAAAATGTGTCCAGTCCATTTTTAATATATAGGCCAACTCTACGGTCACCGGGACAAATATGTTTTTCATCCCCCCAAAAAACCAGGCCTTAGCCACCGATAAAGGCGAAGCGGAAAGAAGGTATTCTAAACCGTATTTTTTGGCTTCCTTATCCAGCCGGAAGGGATTATTTCTCACCCTTTCCGGAAAGGTTTTCTTCTTTTCCTCCCATAGTTGAGAAGACTTCTGCATGGCCAGGGAGAGATCAATCTTTTCCTCGTTTTGCCTGACATCAGCCACAATCCAGCCTATGATGTGGGCTGATCCTTGACTGGTTAATCCGGGGTAGCCGTAAATGGTGTAATTTCTGTACATCCAGGGAGCCACCATGAGGGCAAATACCGCCGAAAAATAGATAATATGCCGTAACTTATGGATAAAGTGAAGTCGGTTTTGAAATATAAGATATAAAATGATCACGGGGGGTAGATACATTGTCACCGACCGGATCAAGGTGCACACGCCGAGGATAAATCCCGCCAAAGCTATTTTAAATTTGTCTTTAGTCCGGGCATATTGGAACAAGTTTAGGAGAAAGATAGTAAATACTGGATAAAAAATACTTTCTGTCAGGATAGTGTTACTCTGGACAGCAAAATTTAAATTAAGAGCGGCCAGGAAGGCCATAATAATAGAAACGCGTCTGGATATTAATAATCCAATTTTATAAAGAAAGTAAACGCTAAATATACCTATCACATTTTGAATGACCAACAGGAAAAAGAGGTTCTTCGAAAACAACTGGCATAGGGCGATAAAGAGGGGGTAAAGGGGCATCCGCTCTGATCCGAAGCCGAGGCCAAAATCCCAGTGCTGAGCTATGTAGTCCGCCAAATCCACGTAACCACGCTGATCTAATGCAGTAATAATTGAGGTGTCAGGGTAGATCAGGAAAAAAATAACGGATCGGATTAGAGCGGATAGGCCGAGGGCGAGGTATAAAAGTTTTTTTTCATCCATTTTTCTTTGCCCTTTCCATGTCCGCATCCACCATTATCTTAACCAACTCCTGGAAGGTTACTTTTGGCTGCCAGCCAAGTTTTTGCCTGGCCTTAGTGGGATCACCCATTAAAAGGTCTACTTCAGCCGGCCTTAAATATCTCGGATCAATGGCCACATAATCCTGCCAGTCCAGGTCAAGGTAAGCGAAGGCCGCTGCTAAGAACTCCTTTACCGAATGGGTCTCACCCGTAGCGATGACATAATCATCCGGTTTATCCTGCTGGAGCATCAGCCACATGGCCTGGACGTAGTCTGGAGCATACCCCCAGTCACGTTTGGCCTCTAAATTACCCAGATAAAGTTTTTTCTGGAGGCCTAACTTTATCCGGGCCACGGCTTGAGTAATCTTTCTGGTCACAAAGGTCTCCCCCCGTCTGGGGGACTCGTGATTAAAGAGTATCCCGTTGCAGGCAAATATGCCGTAGCTTTCCCGATAGTTTCGGGTAATGTAAAAGGCATAAGCCTTGGCGCAGGCATAAGGACTGCGGGGATAGAAAGGAGTGGTCTCGCTCTGAGGAATCTCGGCCACCTTGCCAAAGAGTTCGCTGGAAGAGGCCTGGTAAAACCTGGGGCTTATCCCCGCTTCTCTAATGGCTTCCAGGAGTCGAACGGTGCCTAAACCTACGACTTCCCCCGTATACTCCGGCACATCAAAACTGACCCGGACATGACTCTGAGCCCCCAGGTTATATATCTCATCCGGTTTAACCGTCCGGATGATCCTGTTTAATGAACTGGCGTCATTAAGGTCGCCATAGACCAGCTTAAACCGATAATCAGGCTCATGCGGATCCTGATAGATATGATCTATTCGGCCGGTATTAAACGAACTCGACCTTCTTATTATCCCGTAGACTTCATAGCCTTTTGAAAGTAACCACTCCGCCAAATATGATCCGTCCTGGCCGGTAACCCCGGTAATTAGAGCCTTTTTCATTTTTCCCCTTTCCAAAATGGTAACTACTCAGCCCTACCAAAAGAGGAACGTTGTGGCTGAGTAATGATTACCATTTTACTTACTCCTGACTAAAAAGTCAAGTAATTTCCCAGGGCCATCGCCTCAAATTTATCGCTCTGTATGGTGAGAGGCCTTCGTTTAAAACCGCTGAAGTGGTTACGGTTTTCTATGTGGGCTGATTCGCCTCACCCTGATAAATCAGGGTGCTCTTCTCAGTTAGATGAAAATGGGGGACGTAGATAAGAAACATAGGGACGGTTCAAAATCATCCATTTTCTTGTGAAACTTTAGGCGCGGTTAACCTTCCGCAGAAGTAGGGTGGGCATTACCCACCAATCTGTTCGCCATCTACCCCTTTTTGGTGGGCGATGCCCACCCTACCTCTCAGCCGCAAGCTTTCACAGTAAAGTGAACCATCCCGAAACATAAAAAACGGCGAGATGAGACGAGTGAATGGGTGAGAGGGAGGACGGGCGGTCTACGGTCAAGGATGAAGTCAACCGGCTGACCAGTAATATGCAGGGGGAATGAGATACTTAATGACAATAGTGACTGGGAAGATAAACTGTTAGGATGATTTCTTATGTTTTTTATCTACATCCCCCCTCACATATCACACCCCCCAGACGTAGCCCCGATAAGCGGTCGAGGCGAAGCCGATGACCACTTATCGATTCGCAGGTTTACGAAGTTCTTGGCGGGTTAGTTTCACTAAATTTCGCTTTCCAGATAAAAGTTATCATAGACAATCACCCTTTACTATCTTACTTAACACCAGCCAAAAACTTAGCGATAGCGCCGTAAACCTGCTGTTATATGAAGCTTGGCACTATGTTAATCCTTTCGAATTCTAATACGACTTGGTTCAACAATAGCTAACTTACCAAATAGTTGTGAAACCAATTTATCTTGTGCAAGAAAGCCCTCGAGCAAATTAATGATAAAATGAGCAGACGCATTCCTTGGAATACTTAAAACGATTAATCCTGCGTATTGTGATGGTGGATAATTACGAATATCTGAAAAATCGAAATCCCCTGTAATTAAGCATAATTTTTCATGTTGAGAATAAGAGGCAATTTCTGAATCCTTGGCACCTCTTAAACCGATATCGCCAACATCAATTGCTTCGTGTCCATAGCTTCGAAGTAAATCACCTGTAGAGCGCGGTAAGTCTTCATCGATTAGAAATCGCATAATTTAACCTACTTTAAAACCAAAAGAGGATAAAATTCCTCTTCCTCAATAAGCTCTCCCGCATAAGATAGAGCTGCCCTAATATCTTCCCTACTTATCTCATATTCCCGCATAATTTCTTCTTCAGACATACCGCCTGCAAGCCCACCTATAATGCGTGTAACGGGGACTCTTGTTCCTTTAATAATGAGTTTGCCATGTTGAATGTTAGGGTCTATAATAATTCGTTCATTCATAATTGTTTTCACCTCCAAAAGTGCATTGTGGCTGAGTAATAATTACCATTCTACTTACTCCTGACTAAAAAGTCAAGTAAATTTCCAGGGCGATCGCCTCAAATTTATTGCTCTGTATGGTGAGAGGCCTTCGTTTAAAACCGCTGAAGCGGTTATGGTTTTCTATGTGGTCTGATTCGCCTCACCCTGATAAATCAGGGCGCTATGCTCATTTAAACAAATTCAAGGCGATTGTCCTGCTTTTACGACTTGACAAGCAGTGCCGGGTGTGTTAAGATGACCAAAAAGGGAGTGGCTGGATGGAATTAAGAGAGCTTAAAACATTTTGTGCCGTAGTGGAACAGGGGAGCTTTTCTAAGGCGGCTAAGGTGGTTCATCTGGCTCAGCCAACGGTAAGTTTGCAGATCAAGAACCTGGAAGGCCAACTGGGCGTCAGGCTGCTGGATAGACTGGATCGTAAAATCTTGCCCACCCCTTCAGGCCGGATCCTATACCATAATGCCAAAGGAGTCTTAAGTAAAATAGAGGAGCTTAAAATCGAGTTGGCAGAATCCACAGGACAAAGAGTGACAGGAGGGCTTACCATTGGCACGGGCGTGACCATTGGTGAAAATATAATGCCTAAATTACTTGGCTCCTTCAAGCATAATTATCCGGCGGTTGAAATTGCCTTAAGGATACTGGATACATCTCAAATAACAAAACAGATGCTCTCGCATAAATTAGATTTGGGGATAGTCGGAGCGGAAGTAAACCATAAGGATATAATCTTAGAACGATTTGCTTCAGATAGACTTATCCTTATTGTCCCTCCGTCCCATCCCTGGATATCAAGAAGAGGAGGTATTCCTTTACCTGAGTTAACCAGAGAGCCTATGCTCGTTCGCGAAGAGGGATCAGGGACAAGGATGAACATACGCAATGAGCTTAAGAAAAAAGGGATCCAGGAGTCTGACTTGAATATAGTTATGGAGCTGGGCAGTAGCGGGGCGGTTAAACAGGCCGTAATGCTTGGACAGGGCGTGGCTATTGTCAATCAGCAGGCAGTCTCCAGTGAGTTGGAAGCCGGGTTGCTGGTAAGCGTCCCCATTAAAGACTTTGAGCTAGTGAAAGAATTCTATTTAGTCCTTCATCGAAAAAGGACTATATCCCTTCCCTTGAAGGCCTTTCTTCAATTCCTCAAGGGATATAAGTCTTTTTAATAATAAGAGGGGTTGGCTATTGAAAAATCAAATTTGACATATTGGAATTTTAGTTATAAGATAGCCATAATTGGAGAATTGTGCTCGATGTTCGATGTTCGTGGCTCGATGCTCGATGTTGGATGCTCGATGCTGGTAAAGGATCCAGTATCGAGGATCGAGCATCGAGGATCGAGGTCGCCCTATGAAATTAAATGATATTTTATCAAAAAGAAGGGAATCTATTATAAGTAGATGGTTTGATTTGATCCTGAATACATATCCTCCGGAGACGGCCGATATCCTGAAAGGGGAAAAGAATCAGTTTGCCAACCCGATGGGACATACAATCTTGAAGGGCATTGAGGATATTTTCGATGGCCTCATTCAGGAAAATGATCCTGATAAGTTCGCTCCCATATTGGATAATATGGTCAGGATCAGAGCTGTTCAGGAGTTGGCTCCATCCGAGGCAATATCCTTCATCTTTCTTTTAAAGCAAGCGCTTAGAGAAGAAGTGAAGGTTAAGAATAATGAGATATTGGAGGAATTATTATCTCTTGAATCTAAAATAGACCACCTGGCGGTCGTTTCTTTTGATATATTTATGAAATGCAGAGAAAAGATCTATGAGCTTAAGGCAAAGGAAATGAGAAAGAGGTGAAAAAATGAAAGCTCTGTGGCCATTTCTGGTCGTCATAATGCTCGTTGTGCTCGTCTTCATTGGGGTGAAGGGGCTAAATCTGGATATCCTTTTCGGAATCATCATACCTTATGTGGCTGCCTTCATTTTTATGGCCGGAGTAATTTCCCGGGTGGTCCAATGGGGACGTTCGCCGGTTCCTTTCCGGATACCAACTACCTGCGGACAGCAGAAATCCCTTCCCTGGATCAGGCAGAACAAGCTCGAGAATCCCTCCAATACCCTCGAAGTTATTGGCCGAATGGCTTTGGATGTTCTTTTATTCCGCTCGCTTTTCAGGAATACGCAAACCGAATTAAGAGACGGCCCGCACCTGGCCCATGGCTCGAAAAAATGGCTCTGGTTAGGCGCTCTGGCCTTTCACTGGTCATTTTTCATTATCCTGATCAGGCACCTTCGGTTATTTGTTGAGCCTGTCCCGGCTGCCCTGAATCTGATCAGCCGCCTCGATGGATTCTTGCAGGTAGGCGCACCGGTCCTTTATTTATCGGGGATTGTCCTGCCGGCCGCTGCCACTTACCTTTTAATCAGGAGAATATTAGAGCCCCGAATACGCTATATCTCTTTACCAGCCGACTACTTTCCTCTCTTTTTGATAATAGGTATCGCCATCTCAGGCATCCTTATGCGGTATTTCACCAAGGTCGAGGTAATAAACTTAAAGGCATTTATGATCGGGATGTTTCATTTCCAACCCGTTATCCCCAGCGGCGCGGGCAGCCTTTTTTATATCCACCTGTTTCTGGTCAGTGTCCTGTTGGCCTACTTCCCCTTTAGTAAACTGATGCATATGGGAGGGGTCTTCTTCAGCCCGGCCAGAAATATGGCCAATAATAATCGGATGCAAAGACATATTAATCCCTGGGATTATCCGGTAAAGGTTCATACCTATGAGGAATATGAGGATGACTTCAGGGATAAAATGAGAAAGGCTGGAATACCAGTCGAAAAGGCATAAATACAGGGCGAATGGCGGCTGGCGAATTAAAAGAGATTCGCCAGCCGCCAGTC
>JBFMHI010000032.1:17079-24760 GCA_040753085.1 bacterium
AAACACCCGGCCTAGGGGGGCGTGGCAAATAAAAAAACACCCCCCCCCCGCCATTCGAAATTGGTAAGGAGTGACCATGGCTAAAGAACCGAAACCGGAAGAGATATCCCGAATAAATTATCAGCCTCCTTCAAAGGAGTGGATGGATATCCGTCTTGAAATTAGGGAGGGTATGTTTTGTTGGGGTGCCAAGGAGCAAAGTCTTCAAACCGTAGATTTCCCAAATGCCAGATCGTGGTCACCAGTGGAAGAGGACTGGAAGCTTCCTGAAAACTGGAAGGACATAGTTCTAAAGGGAATGGCGGAGAGGCTGGAAAGGTACCGTTCTTTCAAGATCTTTATGGACATCTGTGTCAGGTGCGGGGCGTGTGCTGACAAGTGTCACTTCTTTCTGGGCACTGGCGACCCTAAAAATATGCCGGTCTTGAGAGCGGAACTCCTGCGATCAATATACAGGAAGGATTTTACCAGAGCCGGAAGGATATTGGGGCGCCTGGCCGGCGCCAGAGACCTTACTTACGAGGTGCTGAAAGAGTGGTGGTACTATTTCTATCAATGCTCCGAATGCCGGCGCTGCTCTGTCTTTTGTCCCTACGGCATCGACACGGCTGAGGTCACTATTATCGCCAGAGAGCTGCTTAACCTGTTAGGTCTAAATATAGAATGGATTGCCGGACCAGTGGCCAATTGCTTTATGAAGGGAAATCACTTAGGCCTTGAACCGCATACTATTAAGAGCAGCCTCGAATTTCTGGTAGATGAAATAGAGGAAATAACAGGTGTTAAGGTGGAGCCGACCTTCAATAGAAAGGGAGCGGAAATACTCTTTGTCGCCCCTTCCGGTGACCTTTTCGCTGATCCGGGCACTTATACCTGTATGGGGTATCTCATGCTGTTTCACGAGATCGGACTCGATTACACCTGGAGCACCTATGCCTCTGAAGGAGGGAATTTTGGATTCTTTACCTCCAATGAGATGGCCAAAAGGCTTAATGCCAAGATATACGCCGAAGCCAAGAGATTAGGGGTAAAGTGGATTATTGGCGGGGAGTGCGGTCATATGTGGCGGGTTCTAAACCAGTACATGGATACCTGGAACGGGCCGGCCGATTTTCTGGAAGAACCTGTCTCTCCGATAACCAACACCAAGTTTGAGAATGCCAAAGCCACGAAGATGGTTCATATCTCAGAATTCACCGCTGATTTAATCAAACAGGGGAAACTCAATCTTGACCCAAGTCGAAATGATCATTTGAAGGTAACCTTTCATGATTCCTGCAACACTTCCCGAGGTATGGGACTTCTGGATGAACCGCGGTATATTATAAAAAATACGTGCAACTATTTCTATGAAATGCCTGATAATACCATTCGGGAAAAGACCTTCTGTTGTGGAAGCGGCTCGGGTCTAAATGCCTCAGAGAATATGGAGCTGAGATTAAGAGGAGGACTACCCAGGGCCAACGCCGTAAAGTATGTTCATGAGAAATATGGGGTAAATATGCTGGCCTGTATTTGCGCCATTGACCGGGCCGCTCTTCCGCCCCTAATGAATTATTGGGTGCCTGGGGTGGGTGTGACCGGTGTGACCGAGTTAGTGGGCAATGCCCTGATAATGAAAGGAGAGGGCGAGAGAACCACTGACCTGCGGGGTGAAGATCTTCCTAACTGATTGTAAGCCTGGATGATGCCATAGATAAAGAAGTTGAAACAGCTTGGGACGCAGTAATTATTCAGCCACTGATTAACATAGATTAGCATGGATAAATAAAAGAGTTGAACTTAAATAATTCATATATTAAAAAATCAGTGTTTCATCCGTGTAAATCCGTGGCTGAATAGTTGCGGGACGTATTAAAAGTCGGGCCGACGAAATTAAGAGCGGTAAGGCAAAAGGTAAACCGGCCGAAGAAATACTTGCCGAGATTGGAGGACAATGAAGATGTATGATAAAGGTAAAATAATCGCCGGGCTGATTATCTTTATGGCTTTGGCCACCTTTCCCTTCTTCTATAATAAAGGGAAGGCTGCCTCTGCGCCGGAGCCCAGTCTTGACACGCCTGTCATTCAGCAGATGTCTGAGAAACAATGTGTAAAGTCCGCCGAGTTCATGAGAGCTAACCATATGAAATTGCTTAACGAGTGGAGAGACTCGGCCGTTCGTGATGGCCAGAGGGAATACGGCCTTATTGATGGAATTAAGTATGACAAAAGTCTTCAGAAAACTTGTATGCACTGTCATTCGAATAAAAAGTCCTTTTGTGACAGGTGTCACACCTATGCTAATGTAAGCGTTTATTGCTGGGATTGCCATATTGAGCCGAAGGGAGAATAGCGATGAAGATAAATAGAAGAGAATTCTTGAAGATGGCCGGGGCTTCTACTTTATTGGGGATAGGCGGTGGTTCAATCTTTGAACTGCTCGCCCCGGGGGAGTTGGAAGCCTCAAGGAAGGAAAAGCCGGCCGGCCAAAGGGCGGCAATGGTTATTGATATGAGCAAGTTTGGGGCAGATGAGTATAAAAGGTGCATTGAAGCCTGCCACGCTATCCATAATGTTCCTGAAATCCCTAATCCTAAACATGAGGTTAAATGGCTCTGGACGGAAAATTTTGGGCAGGTCTTTCCAGGTCATGCGGATGAATATATGGCTGAGGGTTTGGTCGGTAGACCTTTCCTGGTGTTGTGTAATCACTGCGATAATCCCCCCTGTGTCAGGGTCTGTCCTACTAAGGCCACATTCAAGAGAGAAGACGGGATTGTAGCGATGGACTATCACCGCTGTATCGGATGCCGGTTTTGTATGGCCGCTTGTCCTTTTGGAGCCAGAAGCTTCAACTGGAATGACCCCCGTCCCTTTATTAAAGAACCAAACCACAAGTTTCCCACCAGGACAAAAGGGGTGGTCGAAAAGTGCAATTTCTGTCTCGAAAGGCTGGCTGACGGCGATCCTCCCGCCTGTGTGGAGAAATCGAATAGCGCCTTGGTCTTTGGTGATCTGGGAGATAGCGGCTCAGAAGTCAGGGAAATACTTCGGAAAAACTATGCCATAAGGCGCAAGCCTGAGCTCGGGACGTATCCCAGTGTGTATTACATAGTAGGGCAGGGTTGAATACCCACTTAGGCGGTGGAAATAAATAACTGATCGATTTCGGCTTGGTGGCCTACTTACGTTGAACGGCAGGTAGAGTGAGCCATTCCGAAAGGGGCCAGACGTGATCGGTAAGGCCAACCGCCATCACTGGGGGCCGAGCCTAATACCTTCCATCTGCAACTTTTATCGGCAAACCTGGGTATATTCTTCTTATAGTAGACGACTTAAATAAGTTGACATGCGACTGTTTGTCATTGCGAGGAGCAAAGCGACGAAGCAATCTATTAAAGAAATGAGATTGCTTCGCTTCGCTCACAATGACAACTTTTAGTAACCGTTCAGCCACAGATGCACACAGATGAAACACGGAAAATCCGTGAGCCGTGTCCGTGATTCGGGTCTGTCCTTAGGCTGTAGGGACAACCCTTGTGGTTGTCCGTCTACGGAACGGACATGGACAAGCACGGACAGGGACAAGCCCTGTCCCTACACTTCCGCCTTCTGTCCTGTGTTATTTATCTGTGCTAATCCGTGCAGCTATACCTGAACGGTTACAACTTTTATTAGTCGTTCACTATAAAGGCCACCAAGGAAACTTTTGGACTTTGGACAAAATGACCACTACAAATCCAAAAATCAACATGAGGCAAGGACGCCGAAGTCGCTTCCCATCGAGCTTCTCTGCAACAGGAAGTGACTTCAGAGGGAGACACCGGGAATTATTCGGGGGTTTGAGCAAAATGGGGCTTTGCTCAAACCCCTGAATAATTCAGCTACTCTCCTCCTGACGGAAGCCAGAAACAGCAAGGATTCGCTTGTGATGCGCTTTCGATGGCATCCTTGATTCGCCTCCCGGCCGTCAAATGGCCCTGAATTTGTCCAAAGTCCAAAGATAATAATAGGGAAATAGGGAGGTTTAATAATGCTCGAAAAAGCGCTAACAGGTAATCAAAGATACTGGAGCTGGATGTTTATTTTACTGGCGATAATAGGGGTAGGTTTTATCTGCTATCTAAAACAGTTCCAGGAGGGACTGGGCATAACAGGCATGAGCCGGGATGTTTCCTGGGGGCTTTATATCTCTCAGTTTACTTTCCTGGTGGGGGTGGCTGCCTCGGCGGTTATGGTGGTTCTACCCTATTATCTGCATAATTATAAAGTATTCGGGAAGGTCACCATTTTAGGCGAATTTCTGGCCATCGCCTCGGTGCTTATGTGTGGATTGTTCATTTTTGTGGATATGGGGCAACCCACCCGTATTTTGAATATCCTACTTCACCCCACGCCTAACTCTGTTATATTCTGGGATGTGATCGTCCTTAATGGCTATCTCTTCCTTAACCTTTTGATCGGCTGGACCGTATTGGGCGCTGAACATAAAGGGGTGGCGCCTCCGGCCTGGGTAAAACCATTTATCTATCTATCTATCCCGTGGGCCGTCAGTATTCACACGGTGACGGCCTTTCTCTATGCCGGACTCCCGGGAAGGCACTTCTGGTTAACAGCTATTATGGCCGCCCGTTTTTTAGCCTCGGCTTTTGCCAGTGGACCAGCCTTACTGATTATCCTCTGTCTGCTGGTAAGAAAATATACCAAATTTGATCCGGGGAAAGAAGCCGTTCAGGGGTTGGGGAAGATTGTTACCTATGCGATGATCGCCAATGTATTCTTTCTCGGGCTGGAACTTTTTACCGCCTTTTATAGTAATATACCCGGACATATGCATTCCTTCGAGTATCTTTATGCTGGTCTAGATGGATATGGAAGGCTTATTCCTTTAATGTGGACATCGGCTCTTCTGGCCGTGTTATCCCTTGTCCTTTTGATTAATCCCGGGACGCGAAATAATGAACGCACCCTGGCCGTTGCCTGTGGAACTGTCTTTATTTCCTTATGGATCGACAAGGGATTTGGCCTGGTGGTCGGCGGATTTGTGCCTAATCCCTTGGAAAGAGTAACCGAATATTGGCCCACACTTCCTGAATCCCTTATCTCTCTGGGTATTTGGGCGATCGGATTCCTGACACTCACTGCCCTTTATAAGATAGCTGTTTCAGTTAAGAGTTATTGAAGCTCCCTCTGGGATAATCCTTCCCTCTCATTCTTACGGCTTTTCAGAGAAGAAAAGTGTATCCAGTTTCTGAAAAGGGCAGGTCCAATGAATAACCCTCTCTTCCCCCCACATCTTTCGGTAGAGGTAGAAAATATCCTGGGAGTCAAGGAACCTTTTCTCTCTTTAATCAAACTCCCCGGAGATGCCTCCAATAGAGAATTCTATCGGCTTAATATAGCATCGTCTCCTGCCACAACCAAACGATCCTCGATCCTCGATGCTAGATCCTCGAGCCTCCAACCTCCAGCCTCCAGCCTCGGGCCTCGGGCCTCCAGCCTCGAGCCTCGAGCATCGAGCATCGAGCATCGAGGCTCGAGCCTCGAGTATCCCGCTTCATGGTCTGGTAATGACCATCCCCCTTCTTTAGTCCTAATGAAGGTTTTTGAGCCGGAAGCTGGAAAAACCTTCCTCAATGTCCAAGATTATCTTTACCGCTGCCAGGTTCCTGTCCCAAAACTCTATGGTTACCATCTGGAAAAAGGACTTATCTTTATGGAAGACCTGGGGGATGACACCCTTGAATTAGAAGTCAAGAATATCTCAGGCTCATCCCCATCTTCCTTAATAAAATATTACCATCAAGCCATAGATTGCCTTCTTGATATGCAGTTAAAAACTACCCTGAACAGAGACCCAGGCTGCCTGGCCTTCAGTTTGGCCTTTGATGTGGATAAGTTTATGTTTGAGTTTGACTTTTTTATTCAGAATGTCATCCTGAAACATAAGGCTAAAAAAATCAGGCCAAAAGACGAAAAGGAGATTAAAAAACAATTCCTCTCTATTGCCAGTCGGCTTAGTGAAGAACCGCGGTATTTTACTCATCGGGATTACCACAGCCGAAACCTCCTTATCTTTCAAGACAAAATAAGAATGGTGGATTTTCAGGATGCCAGAATGGGACTCTGCCAGTATGACCTGGCTTCCTTGCTGAGAGATTCTTACGTGGTTCTGGACAATAATCTTAGAGCCGATTTGATCAACTACTACCTTGACGGCAAGGAGGGGTTAGAAGGCCGGCCTGTGGACAGGGATAAATTCAAGGAGATATTCGATTATACCTGTCTGCAGCGAAACCTTAAGGCCGCCGGCTCCTTTACCTACCTTACCTACGAGAAAAACAAGCCGAACTTCCTTCAATATTTGCCAGACACCTTTACTTACGTCAAAGAAAACCTGTTTCAGCATCCCGAATTGACCACACTTCATCAACTTCTATCAGAATATGTAGAGGAGATAAGGTAATCGGCCCTGATTTTTTCTTGACATCGGGCTTGATGGAGTGGTATTATTTAGATGAAGCAAGAATGGGGACTCATTTCATCATTCCCCTGATTGTGAAAGTCAGCCAAGATTATGAGGTCAAGATAAGAAGGAGGAGACTATGGAAATATTTGGAGTAGCGATCACTCTTTTATCCATTGTTCTTGCCTATCTTGCTTGGAGTAATGGAAAGTGGATGAAGGAGAATCTGAAGACTCAAACTGAGATGCTTTCAAAACAAGGAGAAATGCTCTCAAAACAAGGAGAAATACTCGGTGGGATAAAGGATCTTATAGTTGAGGAAGCTCGTTTAACTCGGGAGTTGATCGAACGCGAAGCCCAAGCAACAAGGGAGTTAGTAGCCAGACTTGCTGTTAGATAATCTGTCCTCTTTGGCTTCCGGATAATCCTCATTCTCACCGTGTAACCGTTCACCTCACCACGGAGACACAGAGACACTGAGAAAAATCGGCATCGTTTCAAAACTGAGGAATAGAAGCTTTACAATTTCCCCAAAGATGGTATACTTTGAATATATCCCAATCACACCACTAATCGGACTACTACAAGGAGGTTCAAATGAAGGATACCATCACTCTGCTGAATACAAGGCAACTACTCAGTGCAAGAAAGAAACCACCCTGGAAGTCCAGGAGAAACTGAGTCAAGCCAGGGCGGAATCTCTGCGTCTGGCAGAACTACATGATGCATTCGCCGAGTACTGTTCTTGGGTCGCCGATGCATTTCAGGTTGTTGACCTGCGCCGCGGCGAAATACGCGACCGAGAAATCAATGAATGGCTGCTCGACGAAGCTATTTCCAAGATGTCTCAACTGGACCATCCCGAGGTGGTCAAGATGAGCGAGCGCCTGGACAAACATAAACCATACCTTTTGATTTACCTTGACTGGCTTCAGTCACAATTGTCTCCTCTGCTGGCAGACCTGCATGCCTATCTGGATGACCCAGAACTCGAAAAGGCGGTCGTGCAAGCCGTGGCCCGTCACTGGCGACTAAAACACGAAGTCAAGAGCATGCAGCATCGTGCTTTCCGCCCGTCTCTGGAACGTGCCGAAGCCGAGTGCGCCATCTGGGTCGAAGGTGACGCTTTCCTGGAACAATGGGCTAATAAAGTAGACACCCTTTTAGAATCTACCCAGCGCGCCAGTTCAGCAGTGGAGAACATCAATAGCATCTTCAAGCCTTTAGTAGACC
>JBFMHI010000033.1 GCA_040753085.1 bacterium
CCCCTCCCATCAAGGGAGGGGAAGCTCTTATGCCGACGCTGTCAGGACAAAAGGAGATGAAACTTAACCCATAGCACTATAATCTGTAATGAGCTTACTTTTTTAACTTGATTTTGAGTAGATACCACTTAACCATTAAGGAGAGCTTTTATGCTAAAACAATATTTATTAACCCCGGGACCAACGGAAGTCCCGCTGGAGGTAAGTTTGGCCGGGGTCAGGCCGATTATCCATCATCGGACACCGGAGTTTAGAAGGCTTTTTGCCGAGATAGCCGAAGGTTTAAAGATCATCTTCCAAACCAGAAAGGATTGCCTTGTCTTTGCCTCATCCGGGACCGGCGGAATGGAAGCGGCCGTGGTTAACCTCCTTTCACCGGGGGATACGGTCCTGGTAGTTAGAGGGGGGAAATTCGGCGAGCGGTGGGCCGAGATATGCCAGGCCTATGGAGTGGAGGTCATGCCCATTGATGTCCCTTATGGGGAAGCCGTCGATCCCCTGGTCATCGAAAATGAGCTGAAGCACGACAGCTTTTTTAAGATAAAGGCCGTGTTTACTACCTTAGCTGAAACTTCAACCGGCGTGTTGACTGACATAAATGCTATTGGACGAATAGTTCGCAATTACAAGGCTGTCCTGGTAGTTGATGCGATCAGCGGCTTAGGCTCATGCGAACTGAGAATGGACAGTTGGCACGTAGATGTCTGTGTGGCCGGTTCTCAAAAGGGATTAATGCTTCCACCCGGCCTGGCCTTTGCGGCGGTTAGCGACAAGGCCTGGCGTTTAGTGGGGGAATCAAAACTGCCTAAATATTACTGGTCCTTTGAAAAGGCCAAAAAGGCCTTATCCGATAATCAAACGGCTTATACTCCGGCCATATCATTACTTATGAGTCTGAAAGAGTCCCTGTCTATGATCAGGCTCGAAGGATGGGATAAGGTCCTGAAGCGCCATGAGTCTCTGGCCTCTGCCTGCCGGGCGGGAATAACCGCCCTTGGTCTTGAACTCTTTGCCAAACGTCCAGCCGACAGTGTCACGGCGGTCAATGTCCCGGACGGCATAGACGGCGAGAGATTAATTAGAAGGGCCAAAGAGGTATACGGCGTCAGCCTGGCTGGTGGTCAGGGTGAGCTAAAGGGCAAGATCTTCAGGATATCTCACCTGGGTTATACTGACACCTTTGATGTCATCATTGCCCTCGCCTGCCTAGAAATGGTTTTGAAAGACCTGGGTATGCACGGGATCGAAATAGGCGCCGGCGTGAGGGCAGCCGAGCAGGTGCTCAGGAAGGGACGCTCATCATAGGGCGGCCTCGATACTCGATACTCGATGCTGGTAAAGAATCAAATATCAAGGATCGAGGATCGAGGATCAAGCATCGAGCATCAAGCATCGAGCATCGAGGATCCGTAATCTGCAATAATAAAAGGAGGTGTTTATAATGGCCAAAGTTCTGGTGAGTGACCCGTTGGCCAAACAGGGGATTGCTATTCTGGAAGAAGCCAAAGGGATAGAAGTTGAGACTAAACCAGGCTTATCGGAAGATGAATTGGTCTCCATTATGGGAGGATACGATGCCTTACTGGTTCGAAGCAGCACTCAGGTGACCGCTAAGATCATTGAGGCGGGGAAGAATCTTAAGGTAATTGGCCGGGCCGGCGTAGGTTTGGACAATGTTGATCTGGAGGCAGCCACCAGGGCAGGTATCGTGGTTATGAATACACCGGATGGGAATACCATCTCTACGGCGGAGCATACCATGAGCCTTATTTTAGCCTTGAGCCGGAACATTCCCCAGGCTAATGCCTCCCTGAAAGGAAAGGAATGGAAGAGATCAGAATTTGCCGGGGTGGAGATTTTTGGTAAGACCCTGGGCATAATCGGCCTGGGTCGAATTGGACGTGAAGTGGCTAAGAGGGCTGCCGGATTTGGGATGAAGATTATTGCCTATGATCCCTTTGTTTCCATAGAACATGCCCGGGGAATGAAAATAGAGATGGTGGAGTTGGATAATCTGTATAAGCTCTCTGATTTTATAACCTTCCACATCCCCCTTACTAAAGAATCCCGGCATATGGTGGGAGCTAAGGAACTCTCTCTAATGAAAGATGGGGTCAGGATCATAAATTGTGCTCGAGGGGGGATCATAGACGAGGGGGCCCTTTATTCCGCCCTTGTTTCCGGCAAAGTAGCCGGTTGTGCCTTAGATGTCTACGAACAGGAACCACCTTTTGACAGCCCACTGCTGGAATTAGACAATTGTATCACGGTTCCCCACCTGGGGGCCTCAACCAAAGAGGCCCAGCTAAATGTGGCCATTGATATTGCTAAGCAGGTAGTTGATTGCCTCACGGGGGGGCCGATTCGGAACGCCGCCAATATTCCCGTTATGGACCCGGAACTGGCCGCCCAGTTACAGCCTTTCATCACCCTGTCAGAGCGTCTGGGCAAACTTTCAGCTCAACTGGTCGATGGAAATATGGAAGAAGTAACCGTCGAGTATGCGGGTCAAATAGCCTCCAAAGATATAAGTATATTAACCACGACTATTATTAAAGGTCTCCTGATGGACCCGATGGCTAACTATGTGAATGCCATCCCTATCGCCACAGAACAGGGAATAAAGATCACCGAATCAAAGACTTCCCAGAGAGAAGACTTTGTTAACCTTATCTCTGTTTCCGTCAAAACCGACCGGATGTCACGAAGGGTGGCTGGTACTCTCTTTAAACGCAGCGATCCTCGCCTGGTTTATATTGACCATTTCGAAGTGGATGCTGTTCCGACGGGGGATTTGCTTATCCTTTTTCAGACTGACGAACCGGGAATTATTGGCCGGATAGGCACGATTTTAGGTGAAAATGGAATAAATATTGGCTGGCTAAAATTGGGGCGAGAAAAAGTAGGCGGGCAGGCCCTCTCTCTCTGGAACCTTGATGGAACTATCTCTAAAGAAACGATGACTGAAATTACCTCTATTCCGGAGATTAAGGAGGCCAGATTGGTCAGGCTTTGATCAGAGGAATAACAAATGCACGAAGATATTAGGCTAATCAATGAACGGGTAGAAAAAGAGGCTATCTTTGTGGAAAAACTGACGGCCGAGATCGGCCAGGTGATTGTCGGCCAGAAATATATTATTGAAAGGCTCCTGATTGGATTGCTGGCTAATGGTCATATCCTCTTAGAAGGCGTGCCGGGTCTGGCCAAGACGATGGCGGTTAAGACCCTGGCTGACTGTATCCGGGCTAAATTTCAGCGCCTTCAGTTTACACCTGATTTACTTCCGGCTGATTTAATCGGCACCCTGATCTATAATCCCAAAGAGACAAAATTTACCGTCAAAAAGGGACCTATTTTTGCTAATCTTATCCTGGCCGATGAGATCAACCGCGCCCCGGCTAAGGTGCAGTCAGCCTTGCTTGAGGCTATGCAGGAAAGACAGGTGACCATTGGAGATGAGACCTATCCTTTAGAGGAGCCTTTTTTGGTCCTGGCCACCCAGAATCCGATTGAGCAGGAGGGAACTTACCCTCTACCCGAAGCCCAGATAGATAGGTTTATGTTGAAATT
Source organism: bacterium (assembly GCA_040753085.1). NCBI lineage: Bacteria > bacterium. The sequence continues at coordinate 3,574 of JBFMHI010000033.1, forward strand.
GAAGATTACCTATCCGAATAAGGAAGAAGAACGACGGATCCTGGAACGAATGACCGGCGCCCAACTACCCTCAGCCGCGCCTGTTATCTCACGAGAGGAGATTATCCAGGCCAGATCAGTGGTTAGCTCCATCTATATCGATGAACGAATCAAGGACTATATTATTAATTTAGTCTTTGCCAGCCGCCAGCCAGAAGATTATAATCTGCCGGACCTGAAGAGCCTTATTGCCTACGGGGCTTCACCCAGGGCCACTATCTATCTGACCGTAGCCGCCAAGACCTATGCCTTTCTGAGAAGGCGAGGCTATGTCACGCCGGAGGATGTCAAGGCCATCGGGCCAGATATCCTCCGTCACCGCATTATCGTTACCTATGAGGCCGAAGCCGAAGAGATCACCTCAGAGGATATAATCAAGCAGATATTCGATGAAGTGGAAGTCCCCTGAGATGTAGTTTATCTTTGAAGGCAGCCTTTGATTCTTCGCGCCTGTATTAGCTTGACAAGTTAGCGTTTACCTGTTACAATGAAATAGTAAAGACTTATTTGTCCTCCCTTGCGAGAGGAGAAAGTAATGAATGCCCAGGAAAGATTAAACCAATTCTTAAATAACGAAGCCTGGAGGCATCTTAAGAAGACTATTACGGACAGAATCGGCTCCGCTTACTGGGTAATGAACAGCCAGGGAGAGATAGTCTATCATCTGGAGCGGGACACTGAGTTCTGTCAGGTAATAAAAGAATCTCCCCGGGCCAGGCAAGAATGTAAAAAGCTGGCGCTTTCTTCTTTAGAAAAGGTCACCCGCCAGGGCAATAAAACCGTGGTTGATGTATGTCCTCACGGCCTTCTTTTCTACCTTTGCCCTCTTGTTTTTGAAGAAGAACTGATCGGTATAATCGGCGGCTGTGAAATCAAAGGCAATGGAGTAGATACTGACACCTTTTCCCAATGGGCCAGGGGATTCGAACTGGATGAAGGAAGACTTCTTCTTTCCCTATCAAGGGCAAAACCTATTTCAATAGAGGTATTAAAAACAGAGGCGGAATTGCTGAACCTTCTGGCTGACCTACAGATAGCTTTCCTTAATCAGGTTTCAGAGATGAAAAAAGAGCAGAAAGTTCAGTTGGAACGCGAAAGATTGACTGTTAAGATAAAGGAACTTGAAAAGCAGGCTGAGGAAATAATAGAACTAAAACAGGAGTCCGTCCTTCTCAGAGAAGAGACGGAGAAGCTGATAGATAAGTTGGAGGGTGAAGAAGTTAAGGCGGATGATTTGGCGGAATTGAAGACCAACATAGAAAGACTAAAGACTGAAATCGTGGCCATGGAGAATGAAGCCAAGAGGCTGCGGAGTCTGGCTAAGGAATTAGAAAAAGAAGCAGAAGTGCTGGAGGCTGAATCAAAAGAAGCCCTCGAACTTAAAACCAAGATCAAAGAACTCAAGGCTCAGGCAGCCGCCGCCGAAGAAAGGGGGAAAGAGTTAGCCGCCGAGGTAGCTAAAGCCGAAGAAATAATCGCTCGTTCAGAAGAAGTCATTGAATTAAAAACCCAACGGGATGAGCTGGATACCCTGTATAACCTTACCAGGCACCTGCCTTCTCTTTCGGATCCTGAAGAGATGGTCGGTTTAACCCTGGACAGGATACAAGCTGCTTTTGATTATCATCTTGGCGCTTATGTCCTTATGATTAATGAAAAAACCGTGGGAAAGATAAAGACTTTAGCCGAAGGTGGGCAGATTGAAGAGGTCAAGAATCAAATAAAGGAAAATTGGCTGCGCCTTCAGGCCGGAGATGAGGGAAAAGACATATCCTTTACGGTTCAGGTTGAGCAGAAGGCACCTCTTGAAGAAGGGGATATTCAATCCGTGCTTAGCTCCCCTTTAGTGAAGCGGGGAAAGGTAATCGGTCTCATAAACATTGGTTCGCTGAAGAGCGAGGCTTTTTCTCCGTCACAAAAGAGGCTTTTCTCACTGATCAGCAGCCACCTTTCGTCTGCTTTAGCCCAGGCCGGTAATATGCGTCGAGCCGAAGACTTGGTTGAACGCGATGAATTGACCGGCGCCTTCAGCTTTGGATATTTCAATAAAATTTTAATGAGCCAATTTGCCTATGCCAGGCGGTATACTCATTCTCTCTCCTTAATTTTGTTTGATTTCGATCGGCTTAAGGTATTTAATGACCGGTTTAGCCATGAAGCCGGCAATAGATTGTTAAAATCAGTGATCGAACAAATAAAGGACAACATTCGTGAGGTAGACTACCTGGCCCGATGGAGTGGGGACAGATTTATCATTCTTCTCCCTGAAACAAATAAAAAATTGGCGGCCAGGATAGCGGAGAGGCTCAGAAAGCAAATTACCGGATATCAGGTAATAGTGGGTAGTAGAAAGGCTCAGATCACCATTAGCTTAGGGGTAGTCACTTATCCGCATATAGAGGTGAAAGAATCAAAGGAATTATTTATGCGGGCCAATGAAGCCCTTTATCAGGCCAAACAGCGAGGGGGAAATCAAGTTTTCATTTATGGTAAAGAGAGCGGCTGGAGAAAATTCTTGAAGAGAATTATGGCCAAATGAAATTTTAGTTGCATAATCCAACAAAATGTGGTATAGTAGATTCTGATTTGGTAACCGTTCAGCACATGATGCTCGATGCTCGATCCTGGATACTGGATCCTTTACCAGCATCGAAGATCGAGCATCGAGGATCGAGCATCGAGTTTGTGCCTTAGTGGCTGAACGGTTACAACGATTCATATATTGAAAAAATTAGTGTTTCATCTGTGTAAATCCGTGGCTGAATAGTTACCGAGAAGAAAGGATTAGGATGAACGAAAACACTTTTGAAGGCCAGTATGAAGTTTTAGGCAAGCGATACAAAATTCTCAAGCGGATAGCGGTGGGTGGTCTGGCTGAAGTCTTCAAGGCCCAGGATTTGGTCTTGAAGAGGATTGTAGCCTTAAAGAAAATCCTTAAGACTTATTCCGACGATGCTCGATTTGTAGATATGTTTTGGGATGAGGCAGTCCATACGGCTATTCTTAATCATCGGAATATTGTCCAGGCCTACGATTTCCTTAGAACTGATGATAACACCTTTTATATTGTTATGGAATACGTGGATGGCCAAAACCTGAAAGAGATCCTGGATAGGTGCCAGGAAACGAAGACCACCATCCCCCTGGAATTAGCCACTTACATCATCGCTGAGGTAGCCAGAGGTCTGGCTTATGCCCATCGAAAAAAGGAAGAAGCTACTGATCGTCCGCTTAACATCGTTCATAGAGATGTAACTCCCAGCAATATAATGCTATATCACGAAGGCAAGGTTAAGCTGACTGATTTTGGCATAGCCAAGGCCGCTTCAGCCAGGGTAGAAGGAGAAAAAGGGGCGCTGAAAGGTAAAATCCCTTACATGTCGCCCGAACAAGCCCGGGGGAAAGAAGAGGAGATCGATGCCCGATCAGATGTGTTTGCTTTAGGATCGGTTATGTACGAAGTCTTTACCGGGGAGAGACTATTTAAGGCTGATACAGATGCGGCCACCTTGCAAAAAGTGACCGCCGCCAAGGTGGATTTTTCATTTATAGAGAAACTGGGAGTCCCCAAGAGACTTAAGGTAATACTAAGTAAGGCCCTTCAACGTGACTCAGCCAAGAGATACAAAGATGCTCAGGAGATGTATAATGACCTGGAACTCTTCATCGCCGAGAACAGGTTTATTCTGAAAGAAGAAAATCTTCAGGCCTTTATGCATGATCTTTTTGCTAAGGAGATAAAAGAAGAAAAGATCATAGAAGAGAAGATCAAAGAAGAGGCCGAACGGCCAGCGGTTCAACCTGCCCCGCCCCCTAAACCTGCTCCACCTGCCCCACCTTCCGTAGAGAGTGATATTGCTTGGGCCGGAGCGCCAGCAGCGCCTGCGCCGCCGCCTCGCCGCCCTTCGGTAGAAAAAGCCCCGGCCGCGGCCCCAGCGGCGCCCACACCTGCCCCGACACCTAAACCCTCCCTGGAAGAAGAAGGCGAGAAGACCGTCTTTGATCTGATGATCTCCTCAGCTCAAAAGTACAAAAAGATCGTGGTCGGTTCTCTTATTGGGGTGATGAGCATTTTTATCCTCTTTTTATCTCTGGATACCTTCTTCCAGTGGACGGCCCTGGGAACGAAGGTCTATGATACTATCCGGCCGCCGGCCTTAGTTATTAAATCTTTCCCGCCAGAAGCGACCGTCTTCTTAGACGGAGAGAAGATTGGGATGGTCAAGCCTACCCTTAAGGTGCCGGAAATATCTCCTGGCAATTATGAGCTTAGATTGGAAAAAGAAGGATTCTCACCCATTATCCGAACCATTACTATTACGGGAAAGAAGGGAATTGTCGAGACTACTGGAGAAAGAGGTGATGTATCAGCTGAGGAAGGATCAAATGTGGTGGCCTTTAGCTTTGAGACCGACCTGATCATTGAATCTAATCCGGAAGTGGCCACTGTCTACCTGGACGATCGAAAGTTATCCCAAAAGACCCCCTTAAGACAGTCGGTTTATGTCGGCGAGCACGATATTAAATTGGAAGCCACGGGATTTGAAGTGCTGGGAGGATGTCGGATTAATACCCTGGACCCGGTGGCTGGGGCAGAGGTGGATCGAAGGTTCTGGTCTTTTCAACCGGATGAAGAAAAGGGACTTAATATTTACCGGATAAAGGGAGAGATGTTTAAATACGTCACGGTGACCTCTAATCCTCCGGGGGCCAATGTCCTGGTTGATAATGAAGTTAGAGGTAGAACGCCTATGAATGACCTCCTCATTAAAGCCGGGGAACATCAACTTGATATTAAGCTACCTGGTTTTGAATCTTACTCTCAAAGATTAGTGGTCACCACGGCTCAAATACCGCCTATAACTTCTGTGCTAAAGAAATTTGTCCAATTTTTTGCTTACCCTGAAGGAACCACCGCTCGCGGTCAGGCCAATGATGTTAAGGCCAAGGTCTATCGCGGGGGAAACCTTATCGGAACTACCCCTATTTTGCAATACTCATTGAATCCCGGCCTATACACCTTTACCTTTGAAAAACCCCCTTATCAGTCCAAAGAGATAAGGTTCAACACTCAGCAGGGCAACCAGGTAGTGGCTTATTTGGCCTCGCCGCCTCCCAGGATGCGGATTAGTGTATATGATGAAGAGACAAAAAAACCAATATCAAAGGCCTATGTCTGGCAAAATGACCGTTATTTTGGACGAACTGATGGGAAAGGGATTTCCGAGGGGCCAATAGAAGGAGAAGGGCATTATGTGATTAAGATAACCAAGGAAGGTTATCTGACGGCTACGACAGAAACCGATGTTTCCCGGCAAACCTTAGGGAGTGATTTTACCTGGTCAAAGGATATTTATCTGCAACAAGCCTCCGTAACCGGGAATATCGTGGTTGATCCCTATTATTATGATGCTGAAATCTGGCTGGATGGCCAGTCTCAAGGGAGAGGACTGCAGAGACTGCAGGATGTCCCTCAGGGTGTGCATAATGTGGTGGCAAGACACCCGCAATTCCTGGCAGATGCTAAGGCCACCATTACTATCGAAAGCCCTGGTCAAACCTTTGTGGTGGTTATCGATGAAAATGGGCGAGCGAGTCTCCAGGAGAAATAACCGCTCAGTCTCTACACAAGCCAATAGCCAATAGGCAATAGCCAATAGGCAAATAGGGTCATTGGCTATTGGCTAATGGCTATTGGCTAATGGCTATGAACCTGAAAAGTCTTAGTGGTATTAAGAGTCTATTTCAAAACCGAGCCGAGCCGCGACCGTTAGGGAGCGACCACGGGCGCGCTCTATCCATCGTCAGTTGTAGCTATCTTCTACATCCACTTTCATCATCCCGAGGTTTTGGGATAGGCTCTAAGAAGATAAGCGTGGCGGTGGCCTTAATCTGCCTTTTATTTACCCCTGTTCCGATCCGGGCCCAGGACCATAAATACGAAGATGTCTCTGAAGAGACCCAGGAAGCTATTAAAAACCTTAAGCCTCTCTTGGAAAAGTTTATTGCCAAATTTCCCGGTCCCAGGTTTCAACCTTACCAGGGGGTAACCAGACAGGACCTTCTGCTGGCCTTTTATGAATACGATCAGTTTAGAAGATGGCTGGAAAATCAGAATCGTTTCTTTTCGGAGAAGATGACGACGTTAGAGGAAACCGTAAGCAGTCTTAATAGACAACTTAAGGGGGCGACTCCGACAGCGGGAAAAGAGAAAAAAGAGACTAATATCGATGAGTTGATAAAGGAGGTCGAATATCTCCTGCCTCAACTGATCACCAATGCTCCGACTATGCCTAAGATCGCCCAACGGGAAATAGAATGGCTCAAGCTCAGGCTGGATTCCCTGGAAAGAAAACCGGCGGCGGTGGCTGGTAGTGGGGCTTCAGAGGCGGATATATCCAGAATGGAAGGCAACCTCCGCAACCTTGCCTCAAGGCTGGATGACCTGGAAAGAAGCGGGGTGGGAGAAGCCACGGTTGATACGGCCAGGACGATGCGAGAGGTGGAAAAAAGGCTTCCCTCACTTATCAAAGACGAAATGAAGAAAGAAATGAAGGATATGGAAGGTCGAATTTCTACCCTCGAAAGACAGGGCATAAGCGGGGGGGGAGAAGTAGATTTGGCCAGGTGGGAAGGGACACTTCGCGGGCTTTCTTCCCGGATAGAGACATTAGAAAGAGAAGGCTCAGGAGGGAAAGTCGATACGGATAAGGTAACCAAAAGAGTGGAGGAGAAATTATCCGGGATGGTCAAAGATGAGATAAAGGAAGAAATGAAAGATATTGACCGCCGGCTTTTCACGCTCGAGAAAAGCCCGGCGCCGGTTGGAAAGACCTATTCAGGTTCAGAAGACCTTGGGGCGCTTGAAGCCAGCTTGGATCTGATTCAACGTGAATTGCGTGATTTGCGGAAAACAGCGCTTACCGAGGACGATGTTAAGCAAATGATGGCCAAAGAAACTCCGCGCGGACGAGGTAGAGAAACTGAAAGTGAAGATTTTTCTGCACTCAAGCGTCAGCTTAAGAGAAGTGAAATCGTTACCTATCTCAGTTTAGTGGTTGCCTTTGCCGCTATATTGATCGCTCAGTAGCCAGCAGGTAAGCGGTTATCACTGATTACTGGTCACCGATTGCTGATCGCCGATTACCAGAGAAGGAGAGGTGGAAAAAGGTGCCAAAGATCGTAGTCAAACAAAAGGCAGAGATCCTTCAGGAGAGAATTTTAGATAAAGATACCTTGCGCATTGGTCGAAGTGAAGCTAATGACCTGGTGTTGGTAGATAAGAGTGTTTCAATGGACCACGCTCAAATAAAGCGGGAGCATGGTATATTTCTGGTGGAAGACCTAAGAAGCGCCTATGGAGTTACGGTTAATGGAGAAAAGATAGAGACTACCCGCCGAATAAATCTGGGAGACGAAATTGGTATTGGTAATTATACCCTTGTCTTTAAAACCACTCGGTCCGAAGCAGCTTCAGCCAAAGAACCAGAAACCTTTTTTAATCTGGTGGGCATATACGGTAAGACAGAAAATAAACGGTTTGAATTAAAGAAGACGGACCCGACCAGACTGGGCAGGAACCGGGAATTAAACGATATTATCTTAACTGATCCTTCTACCTCCAGACGGCATGCCCAGATAACTTTTCAAAACAACGAATATATCTTTACTGACCGAAGGAGCCGAAATCGAAGTTTTATTAACGGAAATGAAATTGATGAGGCCCAGGAAGTAATTTTAAACCAGAATGACGAGCTGCAGATTGGTCAGAATATCTTCCGGTTTACTCAGGAAGGGATGGAAGATTATTCTCCCCCACGGGTAGCCGGGACGGTTTGGATCAGGATAAAAAGTCCGGCCAAAAAGGTGGGCATTATTCTTATTATGTTAGCCGGACTTATTTACGGTATCTCTGGTTTGCACGCCCTTCGAATCCTGGGTCAGCAGCCGGATCCCCTAACCCTGAAACGTAGTTCCTGGATGCCCCAGCAAAAAGAAGGCCCGGAAAGCCAACAAATTATTCCTACCGGACCTCTGGGTATCACATCTTCGCCGTCCCTGGGTGATCTAAACGGAGATGGAGTAATGGATGTGGTCATTGGTTCAAAGGATGGATTCCTTTACGCCTGGGATGGTCAAAAGGGAACTAAGATCTGGGAGCCTCTTCAATTGGGCACAGAGATCATCTCTTCTCCGAGCCTGGGTGATATAAATCTTGATGGTCGGCCGGATGTAGTGGTCTGTTCCAACACCTCCAGATTTTATGTGGTTGATGGCTCAACAGGTAAGCTGATCGAGAAAAGCGATATTTTGAGCGGTGTAGCCGGATGCAGTCCGGCGGTAACGGATATAGATATGGATGGACGATTGGATATCGTGGTCACTTCGGAGGAAGATGACGGGACGGTTTATTTCAGATTGTCTAAGACGAGGCAAGACTTATATCGCATCTCTATCGGGAGCAAAATGCTGGGTTCACCGGCCATAGCTAATATGGATGCGGATGGTTGGCCGGAAGTTATTATAGGCGCCAATGATGGCAAGATTTATATTATTGATCCTGTTAAAGAAACAATAGAGTCGGTGGATGTCACTGAGATGCTTAATATGAGCCTGGGCATTCAACTTATCTTAAACGAGATTACGGAAGCGCCGGCCGTGGGTGATGTGAATGGAGATGGAATGGCTGACATAGCGGTGGCGACTAATGCCTATTATGTAATGATGATTGATGGCAAACAGCGTAAGCTCCTCTGGTACCATCTGATTGAACCCCCGACTATGAAGGAGCCGCCTCTCAGACATCCTTCACCGGTTATGGCTGACCTCGATAATGATGGCCTCCTGGATGTAGTCGTGGCCTCATTTAATGGCCAGATGACCGGTTTTAAAGGGAAGGGAGAGAAGGGCCGGGCCAAAGTTTTGTGGTCTTACTCTACAGGAGAAGATAATAGGATCGTCGCTTCACCAGCCATGGCCGATCTGGATAAAGACGGCATCCTGGATGTGGTTATTGGGGCAGAAGACGGAAGGGTCTATATATTGAATGGCGAACCTACTGAAGCCAAACGCCAGCTTCTATGGAAAAGTGAGGCCAAATCTTCCAAAAAGATTGAGTGGGGAAAGGTCTATGCCTTCAACTTTCCTATTACCTCCTCATCAGCCATTGGCGATATGGATGGCGATGGTTATCTTAACCTTGTCTTTGGGACTTACGACAATAGATTCTATGCCCTCTCAACCAATACCAGGGTCTTTGATAATGAAATCACCTGGGGCATGTTTCAGCGAATCGGGTCACATACAGGGCAATATCCTTTTAAGGTTAGCACAGGTCAGTATTGGCTTATGATCCTTCTTGCCGTGGTGCTGGAGGCAGTAACTATTGTTCTGATCAGGGTCTACCTGAACAGAAGAGAAAAAATGAGGGTAGCTAGCCTGTAAGCACAGCCGCGGCTTGGTTCATCGTTTTGGCCAGTGGCGCGGGATAGAGTCCACGGTCCATACAGTCCACATAAAGTAAGGGAGGGGGGTAAGGAAAAAAGGGAGAGAAAATAAGTAGATGGAGATAATAATTGGTGCCCAGACAGATAGGGGACTGAAGCGAGAGGTGAACGAAGATGCCTATGGCATCTTTGATGATCAAAACCTGTTTATGGTGGCCGATGGTATGGGCGGCCACGCCGGGGGCAGGATAGCCTCTCAACTGGCTATTGAGACCATCGGAGATTTTATCCAGGCTCCCTCTGAAGCCAACTATTCTCTCATTCAGATACAAAATCTCCTTCTTCTTTCCGAAGATCTTTACCAGTTTGAGAGGGTTAAGGTAACCGATCTGGTTTTAGGTAAAGATCTTCCGGAAAAGGCCCTTGATCTGGTTAAGGCCGTTAGATTGGCCAATCGAAGGATTTATAATACGGCCGTGGCCCAGCCTAAATTGGCCGGGATGGGAACAACGATAGTAGCCGTCACCTTTGAAGCCAATCTGGTCTACATCTGCCACGTGGGTGATTCCCGGGTCTATCGATTGAGAGCCGAAAAATTGGAACAATTGACCGAGGATCACTCCTGGGTTAACGAACTTTTAGAAGATAAAGAAATAACAGAAGAAGAAGCCGCCAATTTTAAATATAAAAATGTCCTCACCAGGGCGCTCGGGATAACAGAAAATGTAAAAGTCGACCTGAGAATCGAGGAAGTAGAAGCAGGAGACCTTTTTCTCCTATGTTCGGATGGTCTTTGTGGGCAGATTTCTGATAAACAAATAAGCGAGATTTTAAATAGAGCGGAAGACAGTCTGGGACCGGCTTGTCGTGAGCTGATTAAGGCAGCCAATGACACCGGAGGACCGGATAATATCACGGTGGTCTCCTTTAAGGTCTCCCAGGTGGAGAAGGAAGAATCCCTTCCCAATCCTATTGTCCAGGTGATCGGAAAGGAGGATGAACAGGTCCTTATTGAGGAAGATAAGGTCTTAAAAAGGGTCTACGGAAAAGAAAAAGTAAAGATTTCCCCCGAAACCAAACGGGCTCCGAAGCCAAAGGCTAAACAAATTAAACCGGTTAAGACCGGGTTATATTTAGCGGCCGCGGCCGTTATCTTGTTTCTTCTGGGAGGGGGTATCTATTTTTTTACCAGAGAAGGCCCAGTTCCATCTAAACTCCCGGTGGAGGAGAAATCATCTGTAACCACCCCCCTGGCTGAGGGCTTGGTTACTTTAATTACGGTTCCTTCACAAGCCAATATATTTCTGGATGGGAGTGGTCTTGAGGAACTGACCCCTTTGACTAAGTATAAGCTTGAGCCGGGAAAACACACGGTTAAATTTGCTAAATTTGGGTATAGGACCTCGCCTGCGCAGGAGTTCTCTGTTTTGGCCGGCATAGAAAAACGAATAGAAGAGAAGCTTATAGCTGAGGCCGTGATCAATCTTATCTTTCTCCCCAAAATAGGCAGGGAGGCGGTGGGGGCCAAGATAATAATTGACGGTTACGATCTCGGAACGCTCAAACCCTATCATCCGGCTATACCTGTCCCAAAAGGCACGCATACCCTTACCCTGAAAAAGCAGGGGTTCTTCAAAAAAATAGAGTTTACCCTTTATGAAAGTGAGCAGGATATCCTTATAAAATAAAATAGGAAAGGAGATCGATATGAAGAAGTTAGGAGTTGTTTTGACGGGCCTGGCCATTTTTCTCTTTGCCCCTTGCCTTTCCCAGGCTGAAGAGGCGATCGAGAAAGATAGGTTGGGAGTAGGGATTCAACTTGGCGTTAATCGATATAGGGGTGAAGTGGAAGAGCCAAAGATTACGCCGGGCGGTGGCGCTCATCTTGAGTATCGCTGGGCTGACTCGCCCTTTTCTTTGCGGGGTATGATTAACTGGGGAGAACTGAAGGCTGAGGAGGGATCTACTTCCTTTCAAGGCAAAATAAGGTCTCTGGATGTGGTGACTAAGTACAGATTCGCCCCTAAAGATGTGTTTTCCCCTTACTTATTTGGTGGATTTGGGGCGGTTATATTCGATCCTAAAGATGGCTTTGACCTTCGAAAGCCGTCTGGGGACTGGCCGGGAACGGTTATTATCCCGGTAGGGCTGGGCATAGAATATAGGCTTAAAGAGGCGCTTATGCTTAGTATAGAGGGCGGATACTGTTTTTCGACCAGTGATTTGTTTGACCGGTTAATTCCGGAAGGAAGCAATGACGGCTACTATGTCGGCCGGGTAGGTTTGACTTATTATCCACCGGTAAGAGATAGAGATGGTGATGGGATAGAAGATCGTTTTGATGCTGACCCGGATAATCCTGAAGATTTTGATGGTTTTGAAGATGAAGATGGCGCCCCTGATTACGACAATGATGGTGACGGCATCCCGGATGATAAAGATAAATGCCCGGGAACGGATGAAACAGTAGCCAAAGGGGAAGATACCAGGGAAGACTTGGATAATTTTCAAGACGAAGATGGATGCCCAGATCCCGATAACGATGGCGATGGTATCCCGGATGGGCGGGATGGAGCGCCTAACGAACCTGAAACCTTTAACGGGTATATGGATGAAGATGGAGTCCCCGATGAGTTGCCGGAGGCTAAAAAGGCAATGCCGATTGAGCCCAGAAAAGTAATAGCTCCAGGTAAACCCAGTGAGGCAATAGTCCCGGTTGAGCCCAGAGAGGTAATAGTTCCGGCTGAACCCATCAAGATAATAACTCCATGCCTGGAATGGGTCTATTTTGCGGTGGATAGAGATGATCTTTCTAAAGAGGCCGAGGCTAACCTGGATAAGAATGTTAAGATACTGAAGGAGAACCCGGATTTAAAAGTAATGCTCACCGGGCATACTGACAGCGATGCCAGCGATGAATACAATCTGGATCTCTCCAGGCGGAGGGTCGAGAGGGTAGCACAATATTTGATAAACAAGGGTATTAGCGCCGGCCGGATTAAGACCACTGCTTACGGTGAGAAAGAACCGGTAACAAGCAACCTCAGTGAAACAGGCAAGGCTAAAAACAGACGGGTAGAGATTAATCCGGTGCCATAGAGGGGGGTAACTACTCAACCACTATAGCCAATAGCCAATAGCCAATAGCCAATAGCCAATAGCCAATAGGCGATAGCCAATAGGCAATAGGCAATGGCCAATAGTCCCTTTGGTCCCTTTGGTCTTTTTGGTCCCTTTGGGTTAAAGAGCCAATAGCCAATAGGGGAAAATGCCCTATTGGCTATTGCCTTCTGTAATCTTAGTGCCCGGCATAGGGTTCACCGTCCACATAGTCCATACAGTCCACATAGTCCATCCAGTCCAGAGACGGCCACTCGTAGGCTTATTGACCGGGGACCGTCTTAGAAAGAAAGGTGAATAAGGTGCAAATAAGACAGGACGAGCTTATCTCTATCTATGAAGATATGATTACTTCTATTTGGTCTAAGGCGACGGCTATGATTGGAGAAGTAACCATCAGCAGCCTGATGGAGACGGCCATTTATGAAACGAGCTCCAAATACCGCTTTATGCAAGAGATGGAGGTCTTGCCTACGGGTATAAATATAGATAAACTTAAGATATCTTGTCAGAACGAGAGCGTGCAGGATATCAAAGCCGGATTCGAAAATTTTATTACCGATCTCTTCACCATAGTGGCTTCCCTGACCGGTGATGTTATTCTTCAGACTTTAAACCCTGAGATAGAGAAGATCAAGAAGAAATTGAAGAAGGAAGCTACATAATTTGAAATGAATCAGATCGGCCGGATGCTGATGGTCGGATTTGAGGGAGATGAGCCGACCAAAGAGATAGAGGAAATGATTAAAAAGGATCGCCTCGGCGGGGTGATCCTTTTTGCTCGCAACATAATTTCAGCCGGACAGGTAAAGAAACTCTGCTCCAGGCTTAAAGCCATAGCCAAAGCCTCCTATGTCCCACCCCCTCTTATTGCCATCGACCATGAGGGAGGAGTAGTCACTCGATTTACCGATGAGGTAACTCCCCTGCCTGGAAATATGGCCCTCGGGGCAACCAGATCCACCCAGTATGCTTATCAGGCAGGTCAAATAGCCGGAAGGGAACTTCTATCCCTGGGAATAGATATCAATTTAGCGCCGGTGCTTGACCTAGCCACTAATCCTAAAACCCCTTTAGGCGTGCGATCCTTTGGCCAGGAGCCCGAATTAGCCGCTAAATTAGGCGCGGCTATGATTAAAGGAATGCAGAGCCAAGGGATTTCTGCTACGGCCAAACACTTTCCAGGGAAAGGCGAAGCCTCCCTTGATTCCCACCTGGAATTGCCTATCGTAACTTGCTCCGCCGAAAGATTGGAAAAGACGGAACTCCATCCTTTCCGAGAGGCGATAAAAGCGGGCGTTGATCTGGTGATGACCTCTCATGCCGTTTTCACCGCCCTTGATCCTACTCGACCGGCTACTTTATCCGGAAAAATCCTGACTAATCTCCTTCGGGAAAAAATGAATTTTAAGGGGGTGATTATCACCGATGACCTGGAGATGGGCGCCATAACCGAAATCGGTGTTTCTGAGGCAGCGGTGATGGCTGTCAAGGCCGGCGCGGACATAGTTCTTATCTGTCACGGTCCAGACAAACAAAAGGCGGCCTTAGAGACCCTCAGATTGGCCGTAGAAAGGGGCGAAATACCGGCGGAAAGAATTAAGCAAAGTCTCAGCCGGATCAGGAGAAGGCGGAAGGCGGAAGGCGCCCCCACTTCGTGGGTACCCGGGAGGGCGGATTTTACATTCGACGACCCGGAATCGGCCGTCTGGAAGATGAGGCGGGAGGCGGTCACCCTGGTTAAAGACGAGCAGAAGCTTATCCCGCTTAAGGCGGAACCGAATCAATCTATGTTAATTGTCAGCACGACCCAAAGCCCACTCACGATGGTAGAAGATACGACCAAGCCGCCCAGCCGATTTAATCCCCCATCCGCCATCCCGGGTACCCAAGAAGTGGGTGCGCCATTCGCCATCCGGACAGCGGCTATTGAAATTCAACCTAAAAAAGAGGCAGCAGAACAGGTAATCTCTTTGGCCAGGAAAGCCGACGCCACTATTTTCATTACCTGCAATGCCCATCGATATGATCAGCAGGCTCAATTGGTCAGAGATATTTCCACTCTAAAAAAACCCTTCATTGTGGTGGCCTCTCGTGAGCCTTACGATCTTAATGCCTTCCCTGAAGTGGGAACCTACTTAACCACCTATTGTCCTCATCCTTTTTCTCTCCAGAGCGCCCTGGAAGTGATCTTCGGAAAATTCAGCCCTGGAGGCCAATTGCCGGTTAGGCTTACGGGTCTTTAAGGAAAGCAGAGACGGGGCCTTGTTCCTCTGTAAAAAAAATCCTTGACAAACCTTCCTTATCTTGGTATACTGACCCTAAAGCAGGAGCAGGAAAGCAGTGTTTAACTCATCACGTGGACCAAAACGAGTCATACCTTATCTCATCTTTCTGGTAGGCGCTTTTCTTTTCATTGACTTCGTATACAGCCCCAAAAAAGATTCTCGTCCATTAATACCCACCACTGTCTCGGCATCAAGTCAGGTAGAGGAATCCAGAAAAAACGCTCTGGTTGTGGCTATTGAAAAGGTGGCTCCAGCAGTAGTTAATATCAGCGCCAAACAAACTATTCAGATGTCGCCGTTCCCTCGTGATGAATTCTTCGAGGAATTTTTTAAAGAGTTCTTTGATCTATTCCCTCGACCAAGATATGAGCAGACTTCCCTGGGATCAGGCATCATCATAAGTGATAAAGGCTATATTCTGACTAATGAACACGTGATCCGGGGCGCAGAAGAGATTATTGTCAAGCTGGCCGATGGCCGACAATTTGGCGGCCGTTTGATAGGTGAAAGTATGGAAACGGATATAGCCGTGATCAAGATCGAGGCCGATAACTTAACGGCCGCCCCGATGGGAAATTCAGATGACCTGATGATTGGCGAATGGGCGGTGGCTATCGGCAACCCTTTTGGTCTGGAAAATACGGTTACCGTAGGCGTGATAAGCGCCACCGGCCGGGCTTTACCGGGAGGAGTTAGAGGCTGGGGTAAGGTTTACCAAAATCTCATCCAGACAGATGCCTCCATTAATCCGGGTAATTCGGGCGGTCCCCTGATTAATGCTAACGGAGAGGTTATTGGAATAAATACAGCTATTTATGGAAAAGCTCAAGGAATCGGATTTGCTATCCCTATCAGGCAAGCCCGCCAGTTCATTAATCAACTTACCAGATACAGCGGAATAAAACTGTAGACAGTGACCAGTAGTTAGTAGTTCTCGATGTTCAAGGTTTTCTTATAAACCGGTAAAGCGGTTGCTTTGGTTTATTAGTATCCCCTGATTCACCCCGATAAATCGGGGCGCTATTCTCACTTACTTGAGTTTAGCACCCTGATTTATCAGGGTGTTACGGAGAGGATAACATCCAGAATCATAACCGCTTTAGCGGTTTCAACCCCTCAAAGTCTGATGGCGCAGGTCGAAAAAACTTGAACATCGAGTTTACTGTCTCCTGATTACTGTCTACTGTCTACCATGACCATTAAACAAGAACTATCTAATCTAATCAAGGAAGCGTTACTGAAATTACCCCTCAAAGATCAGGATATCCCGGAAATTATTATTGAACCGCCGCGGCATAAGGCTCACGGAGATTTCGCCACCAACGTCGCCTTTCTCTTAGCCAAAAAACTGAGGGCTTCCCCGCCCCAAATTTCAAACAGAATAGTTGACCTGATCCCAACTGATTCCTCCTTATTAAGGAAGATAAAAATAGCCGGAGGCGGATTTATCAATTTCTTTTTGACTCCTTCTCGCCTCCAGCAAGTTCTCCCGCAAATAGAAGCAGAAGATACACGGTTTGGGACAAGTAAGACCAAGGAGGGGAAGGTCCTGGTTGAATTCGTCAGCGCCAACCCTACTGGTCCGCTTCATATCGGACACGGCCGGGGCGCCGTCTACGGTGACTGCCTGGCCAATATTATGGCGGCCGTGGGTTATCAGGTGGAAAGAGAATACTACATCAACGATGTAGGCAACCAAATGCAGTCGCTGGGCCGATCCCTCTTGATCCGATATAAACAGCTTCAGGGCAGCGATATCCCCCTTCCGGAAAATGGTTATCAAGGCGACTACCTAATCCAACTGGCTAAAACCCTACCTGAGGGGGCAGAAGATAAAGGATTGGATTTTTTCATTCAAGTGGCCAAAGAAGAAATACTTAAGGAGATAGAGGCTGATTTGGCGGCGCTGGGGATAAAATTTAATCGCTGGTTTAGTGAAGAGGGCCTTTACGCTTCAGGTCAGGTTGATGAAACCATAAGGGTATTAAAAGGAAAGGGATATGCCTATGAAAGCGAGGGCGCCTGGTGGCTGGCTAGTTCCGGATTCGGTGACGAAAAAGACCGTGTCTTAGTAAGAGGAACAGAGGTTCCGACCTATCTGGCCGGAGATATAGCCTATCACCGAGATAAGTATAACCGGGGCTACGACCTCTTGATTGATATCTGGGGAGCCGACCACCACGGCTATATTGAGCGGATGAAGGCCGCTTGTGCTGCCCTGGATCATAAGCCTGATTCCCTGGTTATCCTTCTCTATCAACTGGTTAATCTCCTTAGGGATGGGAAACAGGTAAATATGTCCACCAGGGGAGGAGAATTTGTCACCCTTAAAGAAGTGGTCGAAGAAGTCGGCCCTGATGCGGCCAGATTCTTTTTTATGATGCGGGATCACGACAGTCACCTGGATTTTGATCTGGAATTGGCTAAGCGTCATTCCACCGAAAATCCGGTTTATTATGTCCAGTATGCTCACGCCAGGATTTGCAGCATCTTAAGAGAGGCGGCCGACAGGGGAATAATACGCCGGCCGGCCCAGGAATGTCAACTCGATCTATTGACTGAGGATAAGGAACTGGAGCTTTTGACCAAACTGGCTGCCTTGCCGGATGACGTAATTAAGTGGGCCAATGCCTTTCAGGTCCATCACCTTACCCTTTACCTTCAAGACCTGGCCGCCATCTTTCATCATTACTATAATCATAACCGGGTTATTTCACAGGATAACCAACTCTCCCTGGCCAGATTGGCCCTGGTTAACTCCATCCGGATAGTAATCAGAAATGTCCTCCATTTACTGGGGGTATCAGCCCCGGAAAAAATGTGACATGCTGTCTACTAACTACTGTAATGCCTAACTTCCCGGACATCACGCCAGGCCCCCTAAGTAAAGGCGATCTCCTGAAACTCTTCTACCGTTATTCACTCCAGATAATCCCGGTAGTAGACGATGATAAAAGAATAATCGGCTTTCTTAGAAAAAGTGATTTAATTGCTGCTTCAGGCATAGTGAAAGACCTTAACAGCCCGGTAGACGAGTTGATCAGGGTTAATCTGTCTCAAATTAAGCCTCAAGAAGACCTGGATCAATTAACCGACGCTATTCAAAATTTTAAACGCATTGAATCTCTGCCGGTTATTAATCAAGAGGGGAAAATAATTGACGCCTGGGATAAGATCGATCTTATGCTGGCCTGGGCGGGGAAATATGATCGAAGTTTAAAAGAGAAAAGTGAAGGAGGGGTGGCTGATACGATGGTAGGAATCACCTCCCTGCCGGAGTATCTATCAAAAGTAGAAAGGGATTTAATCCTAAAGAGTATTAAGATTCATAAAGGAGTTATTACTAAGGCGGCTAAAGCCCTGGGGATATCTACGGCCAGTATTCGTTATCGGATAAAAAAGCTTAAGATAAATATCTAGTAACCGTTCAGCCACCAAGGCACAAACTCGATGCTCGATGCTCGATCCTGGATACTGGATCCTTTACCAGCATCGAAGATCGAGCATCGAGGATCGAGCATCGAGCATCCAGCATCATGTGCTGAACGGTTACCTAATTTAAAAGGAGGAGAAATTTATGGATATCGTTGAATTACAATCTAAAACAGTTCAGGAGTTAAGCGATCTTGCCCATAACTTAAAGATCGAACATATCAGGGGACTAAAAAAGCAGGAGCTTATCTTTTCTATTCTTCAGGCCAAAACAGAACAGGAGGGGTTTATCTTTTCGGCGGGGGTTTTAGATATTCTGCCCGACGGATACGGGTTTTTACGCTCTCCCAGATATAACTACCTCCCCAGCGCTGATGATATCTATGTCTCCCCCTCTCAAATCCGGCGATTTGATCTTCAAACAGGGGATACGGTCTCCGGCCGGGTTCGTCCCCCCAAAGAGAATGAACGGTTCTTTGCCCTTCTTCATGTGGAAGCGGTTAACTTTGAAAATCCGGAACAGGCTAATAAGCGTATCCTTTTTGATAACCTTACCCCTCTTTATCCTCAAGAGCACCTTGACTTAGAACGTGAACCAGAGGAGATTTCCATGCGGATAATGAACCTTTTAACCCCTATCGGCAAAGGACAGCGGGGGCTCATCGTGGCTCCCCCTAGAACCGGAAAGACCATCCTGCTTCAGAAGATTGCCAACTCGGTCACGAACAATCATGGTGAGGTGAAACTTATCGTTCTGCTTATCGATGAAAGGCCGGAAGAAGTAACGGATATGGAACGATCAGTAGCCGGAGAAGTAGTCAGTTCCACCTTTGACGAACCGGCTAACAGACACGTCCAGGTAGCCGAAATGGTTATTGAAAAGGCCAAACGACTGGTGGAACATAAATTTGATGTGGTTATTCTCCTTGACTCTATCACCAGATTGGCCAGGGCTTATAATCAAGTGGTGCCCACTTCAGGCAAGATCCTTTCCGGGGGGGTGGATTCTAATGCCCTGCACCGGCCAAAGAGATTTTTTGGGGCGGCCAGAAATATCGAAGAGGGGGGCAGTCTGACTATCCTGGCTACGGCCCTTATCGATACGGGCAGTAAGATGGATGAGGTTATCTTTGAAGAATTTAAAGGCACAGGTAATATGGAACTCCACCTGGACAGAAGCCTGGTAGAAAAGAGGGTCTTTCCGGCCATAAATATTAATAAATCAGGCACCAGGCGGGAGGAATTACTTTTAGATAAGGATGTCTTGCCCAAGGTCTGGCTCCTCCGCAAGGTGCTAAATCCTTTGAATCAAGTGGAAAGTATGGAACTGCTCATCGAGAAAATAAAAGGCACCAAAAGTAATAGAGATTTTTTAAACTCCATGCAGGGAGGATGATGGTATCTTCTCACCTTTTAAAAGAGCCTCTTCTATCTCAGCCGCAATTTTTTTGGCCGCTTCGACCGGATCGGGGGCTGATCTGATGGGTCTGCCCACCACGATATAGTCGGCTCCATTATGTATGGCTTCGGCTGGCGCGGCCGCCCTTTGCTGATCATCACCTTTGACTGACGCCCATGAAGGACGAATACCAGGGGTTACCACAATAAAGTCCGGTCCAAATCTTTCTTTCACCGCCCCTGCCTCTAAAGGGGAGCAGACCACCCCATCACACCCCGCCTCCTTAGCTATATTTGCCCTTAACATTACTATATCCTTAGGGGTAAGCCCTGGTGAAAATCCCATCTCCTTCAAACTATCCACATTAAGACTGGTTAACAGGGTAACGCCCAATATCTTAGTAGTTCTATCTGCCTTCTCTTTTACCACCGCCTCCAAAAGGCCTTTACCCTCATCGCAGTGAATGGTAACAAATTTTGCCCCGTGAATGGAAGCCGCCCGGTAGGCGCCCCGCACTGTTTCAGGGATATCGTGAAACTTTAAATCAAGGAAGATCTTTGATGAATCAATATCCCTTTTAATCTCTCTTAAAATCTGAGGACCTAAGCTTACAAATAACTCTAAGCCTACCTTAAATAAACCTACATAATCCTTTAATAAATCAATGTAATATTTAGCTTCTTCCAGGGTCGAAACATCGAGTGGAAAGATTATCCGGCCTTTAGCGGATAATTCAGTCCTTTTCATTCCCTTCGGTAACATTCCCTGTCTCTCCTTGTAACCGTTCAGGTATAGCTGCACGGATTAGCACGGATAAATAACACAGGACAGAAGGCGGAAGTGTAGGGACAGGGCTTGTCCCTGTCCGTGCTTGTCCATGTCCGTTCCGTAGACGGACAAC
>JBFMHI010000034.1:0-7487 GCA_040753085.1 bacterium
CTTCGTATCTTCCTCAATAATTCGGGGCAACCTACTCGGGTTACACGAGATCAGAAACCCGTTTTTTCGGAAAAAACGGGTTTCTAATTTAGCCGCAAGCTTTCACAGTAAGGTGAACCATCCCAAATTTTCTTGATAAGGAGGTAAGTTTCATAATGTACCGATCACTTTTTCTTTCAGCCACTATTTTCTCAACCATCTTTGTTGCCTTGAGTTATGCTCAAGAAACTACTCCCGTTACCCCTGCGTTGCCCCCTCCTCAGATCACCTTTCCTGAATCAAGCCATGATTTTGGCTCTATTGAAGAAGGTGATATGCCCACTTATAATTTTGTGGTTAAAAATACCGGCGGCAGTCAGCTTGTCTTAGAGCGGGTTCAAACTTCCTGTGGTTGTACGGCCGCTCTACCGCAAGAACGGGAGGTAGCACCAGGAGATACCACTACTATTAATGTAAGCTTTAATTCCCAAAATCGGGCCGGACAAAGTGTGCATAAGACAGTGACGGTCTATTCCAACGATCCTGAGCAGCCTCAAGCAACGCTTACCATAACTGGTTCGGTTGCTCACCGCGGGCCCAGGCTCCAAATTATCCCTTCTTCCTGGGATGTAGGGGTCTTGGGTCCGGACTCGGTCAAGATAAAACATCTTACCCTGAAAAATGAGGGCGGGAGAGATCTCATTATCAGTAAGATAGAGGGGGGGATAAACTGTACGGCGGCCACGGATACCCTGACTATTACCATTCCCCCGGGAAACACTGATCGACTCGAAATGACCTGTCAACCTAAAATAGCTAAGGGAATCATCAATGAAAAAATAACGGTGGAAAGCAATGACCCTAAGAGTCCCCAGTCAGATATCTCTATTTCAGGCTATATTACCCCCTTTCCCGGGGGAGAAGGGATAACCATTATCCCGGCCGAAAAGGATTTCGGCCAGGTAGCCCCTCTGGATACCTTAAGCGCTCAGTTTAAGATCAAAAACAATGGCTCCTCAACCATAAGCTTATCCAATAGTGTGACTACTTTACCCGGGGCAGAGGTTCAGTTCTCTTCTCGGGATATTGAGCCGGATCAGACCGCTACCGCTACCTTAAGCCTGAAGACCACTTCTGAATTAGGGAAGAGGGAAGGCTTCATTTATCTGGAAGTGGCCATACCCGTCAGTATGGAAGTAGCAGATACTGCGGCGATAAGTACGGATACGAAATAAAAATCTCAAGTAACTATTCAGCCACGGATTAACACCGATTAGCACGGATAAAATAATTGTAACCGTTCATCACATGATGCTCGATGCTCGAGCATCGAAAAAAAAACAGATTGGAGATAAGTTAATATGCCTAATGCCCTTTTAGTTTATCCGGAATTTCCCCCCTCCTATTGGGGGTACAATTTCGCCTTGGATTTTGTGGGGAAAAAATCGTCCATGCCACCGCTCGGTTTGTTGACGGTGGCCGGGATGTTCCCCCAAGAATATCAACTCAAACTGGTGGATATGAATGTCACCCCTTTGAGTGATGCAGACCTGGCTTGGGCGGATTTCGTTTTTACCTCTACCATGATTGTCCAAAAGAATTCACTACAAGAGGTTATTAGCCGGTGTAATAGGGCTGGTGTGCCTATTATCGCCGGCGGGCCTCATCCCACCTCATTTTACGAAGAGATTGAAGGCGTGGATCACTTTGTCTTAAACGAGGTTGAAGATATTTTCGCTGAATTTTTACAAGACCTGAAAAACGGCGCAGCTAAACATGTCTATCGCTCCTCGAAGAGGCCGGATATTACCAGGACTCCCTTGCCGCGATATGATCTCATCGATGTCCGTAATTACGGATCTATGGCCCTTCAATTTTCTCGGGGCTGTCCTTTCAATTGTGAATTTTGTGACATCACCAAGCTGCTTGGCCGAATCCCTCGCACCAAAACAAATGGACAGGTTTTAGCTGAGTTTAATGTCCTTTATGAGGCGGGTTGGCGGGGGCCGCTGTTTTTGGTTGACGATAACTTTATCGGAAATAAAAAAAAGGCCATGCAGTTATTACCTGAAGTCGCCAGGTGGCAGAAAGAGAGGAATTATCCTTTTTATCTTTACACCGAAGCAAGTGTGAACCTTGCTGAGATGGAACCATTAATGGATGCCATGGTCGAAGCGGGTTTTAACATGGCCTTCCTGGGGATAGAAACACCAAACCCGGAGGCTTTGTTAAAAACGAACAAAAGCCAGAACACGAAAAAGGGAGCAGACAACTATCTCCTTAATGCGGTTCGGAAGATTCAAAAGAAAGGGCTGGAAGTATGTGCCGGCTTTATTTTAGGGCTGGATGGCGATCGGGAAGATGTTTTTGATGCCCAGATCCAATTTATCCAGGAAGCCGGCATCCCCTTGGCCATGGTCGGCCTCTTAACCGCCTTGAAGGGGACAGATCTATATGACCGCCTCCAAAGGGAAGGTCGAATGCTGGAAGAATCTACCGGCAATAACGTCAGTATAGACTTGAACTTTAAGCCGGAGATGGATCGACAAACCCTTATTGAGGGATATAAGCGGGTTCTTTCGACACTCTACGATCCAGGCCTGAAAAACTATTTTGAGCGTTGCCTGGTATTTCTAAAGCACCTAAAACCAATAGAGAATAATGTAAGAGGTGTGGGCAAAACTGAGCTAATGGCTTTAGCCAGGTCAATTAAACGACAGCTTTTTTCCAGACAAGGCCCGGCTTACTTGCGATTTTTAGCGAAGATTATTAAAGACCATCCCAGGGTTTTCCCAGAGGCAGTTCGTCTGGCTATCATGGGCTATCATTTCGAAAAGGTCACCAGCCAACAGATCGCCGTGGATAATTTCAAGCAGTATTTAGAGATCGAATTTAACGCCTTCAAGGAAAAGGTATCTATTTTCGCCAAGGCGCAAAGCAGCCGCATGGCGGAAATTGCTGCTTGTGCTCAGGAACTCTTTGCTCGTGTCCACACGCAATATGAGCATATCCACAAGGATTTCAGATATAGTGTGCAAGACGCTCTCGATATTTTTCAGGAATCCGTAAGATCTTATCTCGATCAACTTATTGGTCCGATCCCAATCGAAATCAAGAGCTTTAGTTAGCCGGTTATCTGAATCATTGAGGCATCTTCTCCATATTTCGGCGAAAGTCAGTGATCGGTAATCGGTAACCACTGATTACTGGTTACTCCTTACCGATAACCGATCACCTGGTTACCCCGATTTATTGAGAGGAGACTTATTGAGGTTATCTTTTTTAGTAAGCGTTCAGCTACTAAGGCACAAACTCGATGCTCGATGCTCGATTCTGGATACTTGATCCTTTACCAGCATCGAGGATCGAGCATCGAGGATCCAGCATCGAGCATCGAGCATCATGTGCTGAACGGTTACATCTTTTTTAGTAAGCGTTCAGCCACTAAGGCACAAACTCGATGCTCGATGCTCGATTTTGGATACTTGATCCTTTACCAGCATCGAGGATCGAGCATCGAGCATCCAGCATCATGTGATGAACGGTTACATCTTTTTTATTAGAAGGAGGAGGAAAATGGCAAAACCTCTGTTCGTTCTTCTGACATTGGGTGTGGTGGTCGCTTTATTTCTAAGCGGTTGTTCGGACAAGACGGATCCGCCAACGGCCCCCCCTGTAACAATCAAGGCAGCCTTTATCTACGTGGGGCCTGCGAGCGACCTCGGATGGACCTACGCCCACGACCAGGGCCGGCTCTCTCTGGAGGAGTTAGGAGTAGAGACGGCTTACCGCGAGCTGGTGGCCGAGGGTCCTGAGGCCACACAGGTCATCCGTGACTACGCGGCGGAAGGCTACGACATTATTTTCGCTACCAGCTTCGGCTATATGGACTCGGTCATTGAGGTAGCGGCTGAGTACCCTGATATTACTTTTGAGCATTGCACCGGTTATAAAACGGCCAATAATGTGGGCGCCTACGACGGCCGGGGCTATCAGGGCTGGTATCTGGCCGGTATTGTGGCCGGCAGTATGACCGAGAACAATATCCTGGGCTATATTGCCCCCTATCCTATTCCGGAGGTCGTCCGTAACATGAACGCCTTTACCCTGGGGGTGCAGTCGGTGAATTCCAATATTGAGGTCCATCCGGTGTGGATCTTTACCTGGGTAGATCCTGCCAAGGAGCGCCAGGCAGCCCAGGATCTGCTCGACCTGGGGGTTGACGTCATCGCCCGCGAGAGCGACTCTACCGAACCGGACAAAGTGGCCCAGGAGAATGGCATTTATGTGGTCGGCTATAACGCCTATGTGCCTGATGCGGCTCCCGACGCCCTGCTGACCGCGCCTATCTGGAATTGGGGTATCTTCTACCAGAAGGTCGTTGAGGACGTGAAGAACGGTACCTGGAATAATACGCCGGTGTGGTGGGGGCTGAAGGAGGGCCTCCTGAAGATGGCCCCCATCGCTGATTTCGTGCCCAAAGGCGTTAAGAGATTGGTCGAGAAGAAGAAGCAGGACATCATCAGCGGCAAGTTCGACGTATTTGTGGGACCAATTAACGACAACACCGGCGCAGAGCGGGTGGCTGCCGGTGTGACTATGACCGACGAGGAGAAGCTGTCCTTCGATTGGCTGGTGGAGGGCGTGGTGGGGGAGATCCCCGCCGACTAAGAGTTCCAAGAAGCCGCCGATTAGATCATAAGAGAAAAAATTCGACCATATCCAATAACTTTAAGGGGGGTAAAAAATGTCTACTTTTTCCAAAAGGAATTTAATAAGCCTTCTTCTGGTGCTCCTGATCTCTCTGGCTCAATTCGCCTTAGCCCAGGATGTTATCCTCTGGCAGTATGGAGGCCAGGGACCGGGGTATGGTCCTAATCAGCTTACTTACCCCCATTCTTCCACTCTTCTTCAAAATGGAAATATACTCATTGGAGAAACCTGGAATAACAGGGCCATTGAAGTCAAGGTCTCTGATTATCCAAATTTTACGGCAAACAGTCTGGTCTGGGATTATCCTGGTATAGGGTATGTCTATGATACGGAAGAACTTTCCAATGGTAATATCTTGATTACCAGTCATACTGACGAGGTCGGTATTGGTCTTGGCTTTGCTTATGGTTATTATGTGGTCGAGGTGACCCATGATGCGGCCAGGAGTGTTGTCTGGCAGTATGGAACCCCTGGTGTTTCGGGAGGTGGTGCCAATCAGCTTTATAGACCAACTGACGCCGATAAGCTGCCTAATGGGAATTATCTGATTACCGACGCCGGAAGTGGTCACCGGGTGATAGAAGTAGATCAAAGCCGAAATATCGTCTGGGAATATGATCAACTGGTCATGCCAGTCGATGCTGACTATTTGTCCGACCGGGGTAGTTACCTTATTACTGAGCGGGGGGTAATAGGCTCTCTGGATGAAAATGACCGGATCATTGAGGTGAGAAAAACAGATAAGGCTATTGTCAGAGAATGGAAGATCGTAGGCGGAGTCCGCTTATGGGACCCGATGGATGCCGACATCCTGGACAATGGTCATATGATGATTTGTGACCGGAATAATAACCGCGTGGTGGAGATAAATCCGGATAATCCCGCCGTGATCCTGTGGGAATATCCCACACCGCTTTTTAACCCTTACGGAGCAGAACGTCTGAAAAATGGCTATACCCTTGTGACTGATGCCAATAATCACCGGGTGCTTATGATTGGTCCTCAGCCCTGGAAAGAGGTGGATAAATCCGAAGCCTTATCCAGGGAAGTCCTTACTTATACCATTAGCTATCAAAATACTGGAACAACCGATGCCCACGATGTTACTATTGAGGATGAAATCCCGGAGAAAACCGCCTTTGTCGTTGGAAGTGTCACGGCTAATGGGGACTCGGTTAAATATTCAAATAATGATGGAGCAAGCTGGAATTATACCCCTTCCGGTTCAACTGATCCTCAGGTGACTCATCTTAAGATAACCTACAGCACCATCAGCCCGGGAGGGATTAAATCACCTACCTTTCAAGTAAAAACAGATGGCAGCGCTGCCTCAGGAGAACGAATCACTAATTTAGCCCTTATTACCACCCGTGAAGTAGATATTGTTGTTTCTTCCAATGAAGTTCAGACCACCATTATTGGAACCCTGAGTCAACTTCGCTTTACCGATGCCCAATATCAGGATGAAGATGTCTACCCTTACAACGACACCATCTACCTTGAATTGAGTGATGAAGATAAAGCCGGGGTTGGCAGCCTTCAGGTGACGGTGAGTGACCCAACTACCGGAGATAATGAAGTCATCACCGTGAACGAAACATCTACGCCGGGCGTCTTCAGGAGGAGTCTGCCGAATAGCCTTACTCAGGGAGGAAATGACAATGACGGCATTCTGAAGGTAAAGCGGGGTGATCCTATTACGGCCAGCTACACTGATCCGCAGGATCCAGGCGATGTCTCGACCGATGCAGCAGCTATATCGAGCGCTACCCCCAGCACCTTGAGGTTTGTCGATGACCAGAATCAGGATGCAGCCATTTATCCTTACAATGACACCATCTACCTTGAGCTGATTGATGAAGATAAAGCCGGCGTTGGCAGCCTTCAGGTGACGGTGAGTGACCCAACTACCGGAGATAATGAAGTCATCACCGTGAGCGAAACATCTACGCCGGGCGTCTTCAGGAGGAGTCTGCCGAATAGCCTTACTCAGGGAGGAAATGACAATGACGGCACCCTGAAGGTAAATCAAGGAGATGCCATTACGGCCGGCTACACTGATCCACAGGATGCGGCTGATGTCTCGACCGATACCGCCACCATATCAAGTGGTAATCCTGATCTTACCTCAAGTTCAAAGGAGTCTTCCCTTGAGGATACTAATAACGATGGTTACGGCAATCCAGGTGAGGTAATTACTTATACTATTACTATCCGGAACACAGGTGATGCCCCGGCTAAGGATGTGGTTGTCACCGATCCCATCCCAGAGTATACTACTTATGTCTCCGGCAGTATCACTGGCATCGGAGGCAGTGAGGCGCAATTACCGGACAGTCTACGCTGGCAGTTAGGAACGGTTACGGCGGGAGCCAACGTAGTTCTTGGCTTTAAGGTCAGGATAAACGATCCTCTTCCACCCGGCGCCACCAAGGTAAGCAACTATGCCAGAGTCAAGGAAGACGATAATCCGGATACACCCATTCCTCCGCCTCCTCCTGTGCCGCTTGGCGAGCCTGATCTCTCTTCAAGCTCAAAGGGGTCTTCCCTTGAGGATACTAATAACGATGGTTACGGCAATCCAGGTGAGGTGATTAGTTATACCATTACTATCCGGAACATAGGCAATGCCCCGGCTAAGGATGTGGTTGTCACCGATCCCATCCCTGAGTATACTACCTATGTCTCAGGCAGTATCACCGGCACCGGAGGCAGTGAGGCGCAATTACCGAACAGTCTACGTTGGCAGTTAGGAACTGTTACGGCTGGAGCCAACGTAGTTCTTGGCTTCAAGG
>JBFMHI010000034.1:7587-8467 GCA_040753085.1 bacterium
TCAGGATAAACGATCCTCTCCCACCTGGCGCCGCCAAGGTAAGCAACTATGCCAGAGTCAAGGAAGACGATAATCCGGATACACCCATTCCTCCACCTCCTCCTGTGCCGCTTGGCGAGCCTGATCTCTCTTCAAGCTCAAAGGGGTCTTCCCTTGAGGATACTAATAACGATGGTTACGGCAATCCAGGTGAGGTGATTAGTTATACCATTACTATCCGGAACACAGGCAATGCCCCGGCTAAGGATGTGGTTGTCACCGATCCCATCCCTGAGTATACTACCTATGTCTCCGGCAGTATCACCGGCACCGGAGGCAGTGAGGCGCAATTACCGAACAGTCTACGTTGGCAGTTAGGAACTGTTACGGCTGGAGCCAACGTAGTTCTTGGCTTCAAGGTCAGGATAAACGATCCTCTCCCACCTGGCGCCGCCAAGGTAAGCAACTATGCCAGAGTCAAGGAAGACGATAATCCGGATACACCCATTCCTCCACCTCCTCCTGTGCCGCTTGGCGAGCCTGATCTCTCCTCAACTTATAAGACGGTTTCCCTGGAGGATGCCAATCTTGACGGTCAGGTCAATCCAGGAGAGGTGCTCAGTTATACCATCACTATCCAGAATACCGGCAATTCCCCGGCTAATAATGTGGTGGTCACTGATACCATCCCTGACTATACTGCCTATGTCTCTGGCAGTATTACCGGGACCGGTGGTAGTGAGGCGCAATTACCGGACAGTCTACGTTGGCAGTTAGGAACTGTTACGGCTGGAGCCAACGTAGTTCTTGGCTTCAAGGTAAGGATAAACGATCCTCTTCCACTTAGTGTAAGTAAGATAAGCAACCAGGCCATAGTCACCGGAGACAATATCCCTGAGGA
>JBFMHI010000034.1:8567-24090 GCA_040753085.1 bacterium
TAAACGATCCTCTTCCACTTAGTGTAAGTAAGATAAGCAACCAGGCCATAGTCACCGGAGACAATATCCCTGAGGAGCCATCGGATGACCCTAACACCCCTGAGCCGAATGATCCGACTGATAAACCGCTTAACTGGCCTGATCTCTCCTCGACTTTAAAAACAGTTTCCTTAGAGGATGCCAATCTTGACGGTCAGGCCAATCCAGGAGAGGTGCTCAGTTATACCATCACTATCCAGAACATAGGCAATGCCCCGGCTAATAATGCGGTGGTCACCGATACCATCCCTGATTATACTGCCTATGTCTCCGGCAGTATCACCGGCACCGGAGGCAGTGAGGCGCAATTACCGAACAGTCTACGTTGGCAGTTAGGAACTGTTACGGCTGGAGCCAACGTCGTGCTTGGTTTCAAGATCAGGATAAACGACCCTCTGCCGCTTAGTGTAAATGAGATAAGCAATCAGGCCATAGTTACCGGAGACAATATCCCGGACGAGCCATCGGATGACCCTAACACCCCTGAGCCGAATGATCCGACTAAGAAAGTGGTAGTTAAAAATCCGGATCTATCCGGAACAATTAAGACAGCTTCTTTAGACGAAGACCTGAATAAAAACGGATTGGCTGAGCCGGGAGAGACTATCCTCTATACCATTACGGTTAAGAATACCGGGGGGGGAGAAGCCACCGGCGTAGTGGTCACTGACACCATACCCGAATATACCGGCTATATGGCCGGAAGTATAACCGGCCATGGAGTAGATGACTCTAATACTTCTGTCCTGATTTGGAGAATAGGCACTGTTCCGCCCTATTCTGAATCCATGGTAGCCTTCAAGGTCCGGATAGCTGATCCCTTGCCAGAAGGGATATCCGAGATCAGAAATAAAGCCGTAGTAACGTCTGAAAATGATAAGCCAGTGGAACCGAATATCCCTGTGAATATCAATAAACCCAATCTTTCTGATACCACCAAAGTGGTCAGTAATCCCGGTCCTATGCCGGGTGAGATAGTGACTTATACTATTGTGGTCAGAAATACAGGAAATGGAACAGCCACTGAGACGGTGTTTAGAGATCCTATACCGGGCCAGACCGAATATATCCCAAAGACATTAAAACTTAAAGGCAGCTTACTGACTGATGCGGCTGACTTCGATGACGGAGATTACAACCATACCTATCCAGGAGGCATTTTTGTCCGAATTGGGCATCTGCCGGCTGGAGGCAGGGCTGAAATCAGTTTTGATGTCCGGGTTGGAGCGCACCTGGCCAAGGATGTCATTATCAGTAACCAGGGGGAAGTAGACTGTGTAGAACTGGTTCCGGAACCGACAGACAGTGACGGAGAAGATGCCAACGGCGATCAATCGACTGATCTGCGGGTGGGCGGAGGACCGAATTTCTCTACTACCACCAAGACCGTGGAAGACTTGGATCAAGATCAGGAGATCAATCCTGGCGACCTCCTGGAATACGAGATCATCGTCCGCAATACGGGAAATGATACGGCCACAGAGGTGGTGGTTACCGATCCCCTCCCCTCCCAGGTAACTTATGTAGGCAAGGGATCAGGTTTGGGGCCGCATGAGATTCAGGGTTCTACTCTGATATGGCGTTTTAAGGAATTTGGGATTAATCAGGCTGAGATCCTCACCTTTCAGGTTAAAATAAAAGATGAGGTGGAAACCGGGACCCTCATTTCTAACCAGGGTGTGGTTACCAGCAAGGAGACCGTCCCTGAACCGACTGACTCTGATGGTCGAGATGAGAATGGTGATCAGTCTACCGATGTGGTGGTCAGCGGCCTGCCTGATCTCTCCGGCACTATTAAAGAAGTAAGGGACGTAAATGGCGGGTTGATCTTACCGGGCGATCTGCTGGAATATATCATCCGGATACCTAATGATGGTGTGGCCGATGCCGTTAATGTAATCTTCCAGGATGCTACGCCGCTTCTTACGACCTATGTGCCGGCCAGCACTACCTTAAATGGAAATCCGATTTCTGATCTGCCGGGTTCTGTCTCTCCTCTCTTGACTGGTCTGTATATTGGACAGATTCGGGTAGGCGAGGGGGCGATCGTCACCTTCCAGGTCCGGATCGATCCAGGCTTGGCTAAAGGAACCCCCATAAGTAATCAGGGTCTGGTTACCGGCAAAGACATTGAGGAGATAACCGATGATGATGGAGACAGCACCAACGGTGATAACCCGACGGTGGTGCACATCAATGGCGTGGTTGGCCTGGGGGTGATTAGCGGCCGGGTATTTATTGATTATGACGGAGACCAGATCAAAGATCCAGAGGATGTAGGGCTTCCGGGAACAATAGTTACAGCCATTGACCCAGCCAGGCCGGTTAAGGAGGATGTCAAGACAGATGAGGCTGGCCACTTCACCATTGACTATCTGGAGCCAACCACCTATCAGGTAACATTTGTCAAGGATGATGTTTTACTTGGAGATACTTCAGGCATTGTCATTAAGCCTAATGAATTAATTTGGGTAGAGCTGCCTGTCCCCTATGACGGCCATCTGTTAGTGCTTAAGGAGACAGATAAACACGAGGTTATGGTCGGTGAATATCTGACCTATACGGTCAGCGTAAAAAATCACAATTACATTGAGGTTGGCCCGATAAATATTGAAGATCAGATTCCATCTGGTTTCAAATATCTCCCTGGGACTACCTATCTCAATGATTCTCCGGCAGATGATCCGAATATTTCAGATGATGGTCGGGAATTGAACTTTGATCTGGGTATGTTGCCGGCCCGGAGCACCACGGCGGTGAGTTATCAGTTGGTAATTGGCGCCGGGGTTATTCCTGGGGAATATAAAAATGCTGCCTGGATTAAGGATGAAACCGGCGAATTTAGTTCGGACACGGCTTCGGTGGTCGTTGAGGTAGTCTCTGATCCGGTGTTTAATCAGTGTCACATCATTGGACGTGTCTTCTGCGACTATGATGGTGACGGTGAGTGGGATCCCAACGATATAGGGCTGGAAGGGGTTAAGATAGCCCTGGACAATGGTTGGGTCATTGCCTCGACCGACGCTACCGGTAAGTATCATCTGAAGGGGATCCAGCCTGGAACCAGGGTAATCAAGGCGGATAAAACGACTATCCCGTCAGGGGCCGGCTTTACCACGGAAGAATCCCGATTTGTTGATCTTACCCCCGGCCTTATCGCCAAGGTTAATTTCGGTATCCAATGTCCGGAAGAAGTAGTGCTGCCCGTAAGATTGACCGTTGAATCAAAAACCGAACCAGGACCGGTGGTAGTTACCGGAAATGTTATGACGATGAAGGTGGAGATAAACGGTCAGGACGTGGGTCTGCCTCTGGCTGATATTAAGCTTAAACCGGAGTTTGAAGACAAAGTTATGGTTAAGGGAGATGCGTTAATCGAAAATCCTATTTTTATCTATGAATTATGGGATGTGGGAGAGATTAAAAAGTGGTCATTTATAATTAGTGACCCTCGGGGGGAAATCTTTTGGAGCCTCCTGGGAGAAGGAGAACTTCCCCCTGATATCCCCTGGGATGGGAGGAGTAAGGATGGAGCTTTGGTCAGACCCGGCGAAATTTACTCTTATAAGCTTCTCGTCGAGAAAGTAAATGGGGATGTAGCTATTTCTCCGACCAAGGATTTCGGGGTAGGGGAAGAAAGAGCTATCTCCATTGTCCTGCGCGGCGCCCTCTTTGATACGGATAAGTCTTTCCTGCGGCCGGAGGCAAAGGAGAACTTGAAGGAGGCGGCTAAAGTCCTCAGAAAATATCCGGACCAGCCCGTGATTATTGAAGGGCATTGTGACTGGAGGGCCTCGGATGAATACAATCAGGGCCTCTCTGAACGCCGGGCAAATTCAGTTAAGGAATATCTGGTTGAGGTAGAGGGTATTGCCAGGGAAAGACTAACTCCCATTGGATACGGTGAATCACGGCCGGTAGCCACCAACTTAACGGAAGAAGGAATGCAGCTTAACCGGCGGGTAGAGATAAAGAGCGGCGGTAAGGAACCCATAGAAGCCCCCTATGTCCCGACTCGAGAATATACGCCTAGGGTGCTGCTCAACGAAATAGATGTCCCCTTTTCCGACAAGTATGACTTCTCTCATACCTGCTTGCCCCATCAGATCAAAGAAAATAAGATCGAGTTAGATATGATCGATCTTAAAGGCAGGCGGGCGGTGGTTACCAGAAGGATTCCCTCGGTTAAGATTGTTCCAGTGGAAAGAGAAGAGATGCTGATTCATGAAGAAGAATTAAGTAAGTTGATAGAGGTTGTCCTGCAAGGGATGACTGAGCCAAACAACCAGATAACCATCAATGACGAACCAGTAGCGGTAGCCCCTGATGGGACCTTTAAACTTAGCCTTAACCTGGGGCGGGGAATAACGACTTATCGGATCATGGCTAAAAATCCAGCTGGATATACCAGGGCGGCTACTGAGACCATATCTATCTTAACCGATGAAGATGTGAAGCGCCAAAACGGCCGGCTCAAATTAGTGATTCAACTTCCGCCTGAGGGAGAAACTATCCACCAGGATAGTCTAACCATTAGAGGGAAGACCGACCCGGGGGTTTTGGTTAGGATAAATGAACGGGCGGTAAGAACATCTCCCGATGGAAGTTTTAGCGCTGAGGTGAAATTAAGGGAGGGTAGAAATTATCTCACGGTTGAGGCCATCACTAAAGACGGCGAGGTGTCGAAAGTAGAAAGAGTGGTGACCGTTAGGACTGATTATATCTTTCTGGTAGCGGTGGCCGATGGACTTATGGGGCAGATCGAAACGTCTGGAAATATTGAACCCCTGGCATCCGATGATAAATATGACGGGGAACTCTACGCTGAAGGCCGGCTGGCCTATTATCTGAAGGGTAAGATAAAAGGCAAATACCTTATTACCTCTTCCCTGGATACTGACCGGAAGGATGAAAAACGACTCCTGACCAATCTCGACCCGGATAAATATTATCCTATCTATGGTGATAGTTCCAATTCCGTCTATGATTCGGATGTCCAGGAACTTTTTTACCTTCGGGTTGAGAAAGATGAGTCTTCCCTGCTTTTTGGCAACTATGCCACAGGACTTTCCGAAACCGAGTTGGCCGGATATAACCGAACGCTGTATGGCGGCAAGCTCAAGTTTCAGTCTGTTTCCAAGACACGCTACGGAGATCCGATGACCAGGATTATCCTCTTTGGCGCGGAGGCCCATCAGAGATCGGCCCATAATGAAATAGCGGCTAATGGTGGATCCATCTATTACTTAAACCATGAAGGCGTGGTTGAAGGCTCCGAGCAGGTAAGGCTTGAGGTCAGGGATAAGGATAACGGACGGGTGCTGGCCAGAGAAGGCTTAGAGCGCCACGTTGATTATACCATCAAATATGAGGAAGGACGCCTCTATCTCAAACAACCCGTGCCCAGCGTGGTTGATTCCGATACCTTGATTGATTATCGACTCCTGCCCGGTCATCCGGTCTGGATCGTGATCGATTACGAGTATGAAGTAGATGACTTTCGAAAGGGCACGGCCGGCGGACGAATAAGACAACAGCTTGGCCACCATATTGCCCTTGGAGCTACTTATGTCAACGAAAACCGGGCCGATAAAAACTATGAATTAATGGGGGGCGATCTGACCCTGAAGCTGGGAGAAAAAACAGCCCTTTCGGCTGAATGGGGGCAGAGTAAGCAGGAAGATACTGAGAATTACCTCAGTGATGACGGGGGGCTGAGTTTTTCCAGGGTAGCGATTGGAGATGCAGAAGGTCAGGCCCTCAAGGTTAATTTTCAGACCGAGGTGGCTGAATGGCTTGGGGATCGGGGTGATTGGCTGCGGCTTGGAGCTTATTACAAAAAACTGGAGGCTGGTTTCTCGGCTAATGGAAGTATCCAGGAACAAGGGTCGGAAAAGACCGGCGGAGAGCTTATTACCCATTTGAATGAGCATAATACGATTACGCTCAAACACACCCTGACCAAATCCTCAAAAATCCTTCGCGGCCAAGAGGAACAGGTAACCAGCCTGGATATAGAACAAAGATTAGATCGTCTTGACCTGGCCGCGGCCTATCAACATACCGCTGTTAAAGACCCTCAGGATACCGACCAGGAAAAGATAGACAGCCTGGCGGCCAGAATAGGCTGGCAAATATCTGATCGATTCCAGGCCTCGGTTAAATACCAGCATACCCTGGAAGGGAAAGAAAACCATCAGGCTACAGCCGGGCTGCTGGCCAAACTGAGTGAGAAATTAACGGCACGTCTTCAGGGAACAGTGGGCAGTCAGGGTAATAGCGCCCTGATTGGGTTGGCGGCTAAGGTTTCAGAGCAAATAACGGCCAGCTTGATGCATACTATAACCGGAAAGAAACAAACCACTATGATGGAGACGAGCCATAAGTTGAGTGAACTAAGCGAGGTTTACGCCAGGTATGAGTTGACCAGTGCGGTGAGCGGAAGGACCAATCAGGCCTTAGTTGGTCTGAATAATCAGTGGCAATTAGCCAAAGGGGTTATGGCTAACCTGAATTATGAACGAAGTGAAATTAACGTGGATAATGGTGAGGACAGCTCGAAGGACGCCGTTTCCGTAGGTCTGGAGTATCTGGCTTCAGATAAGGGTAAAGCCTCCACCAAGTGGGAACTTATCCTGGCTGAGGATTTAGGCCGCAAAAGGCGCCGTTTCCAGACCCTCAATGCCGCCAACATGAAACTGTCAGATGATCTCTCGGCTATGGGGAAAATAAACTACGGCCTGACTAAGGATGAGACTACCAAGAAAGACGAAGCCCAATTTAGAGAGCTAAGCGCCGGCCTGGCCTATCGACCTATTTATTATGACCGGATCAACCTCCTGGCTAAGTATACCAATCTCTTGGATCTACGGCCAGGCAGCGGTTACAAAAGGGAGAGCCATATCGCCGCGGTGGAAGGGACCTTTGATCTGAGCCAAAGATTCCAGTTAGTGGAAAAGGCGGCTGTCAGGTGGCGAGGAGAAGAGCGGAACAGAAGAGATTTAGGTTCCACCAGAACTGACCTGCTCATTAATCGGCTTAATTTCCATATCACCCCTAAATGGGATGCGGATGTGGAATATCGAATCCTGAGACAAAATGAGGCCGATGAGCGCAGAGATGGCTGCCTCTTAGAGGTAAACAGGAGGTTGGGCGGGGACATAAGAGTTGGTGCCGGCTATAACTTCACCAACTTTTCAGACAATCTTTACTCGGATAACGATTACACCACCCACGGCTGGTTCCTGCGGCTGCAGGGCAAATATTAGGGTGATGATCATCGTTTGGGTCAGTGTGGGGCTGAATTCATCTTTGCTAATCCATCTACCATCGGGGAAATATTAGGGCAATGATCATCGTTTGGCTCGGCTTACTATTTACCCGTGCGGCTCTGACGGCGCTGCAGGGGAAATATTAGGGCGATGATCTCGGATAACGATTACACCAACCACGGCTGGTTCCTGCGGCTGCAGGGGAAATATTAGGGCGATGATCTCGGATAACGATTATACCAACCACGGCTGGTTCCTGCGGCTGCAGGGGAAATATTAGGGCGATGATCATCGTTTGGGCCAGGTCGGGATAGAGCCCACCGTCCATCCCGTCCATCCCGTCCACCCCGTCCATACAGTCCACCCCGTCCACCCCGTCCATAGAAGGCCACTGGCCGGCTATTGACCGTGAACAGTGGACCCTCTTAGAGTAGCCGAAACGATGAACAAGGCCATATTAAAAGATGGGATTAACGATCGCTGAAAAGATTATTTTAACTCATGCCGGCCAGGGGGTCAAGGCCGGCGATTTTGTCGTGGCCAGGGTGGATCTTTGTCTGGTCCAGGATGGCACCGGGCCTCTCACGGTTCGTCAAATAGAATCAATGGGGTTTGAGTCTTTGGCCAACCCGGAGAGATGCTTCTTTTTTCTGGATCATGCCGCGCCCAGTCCGCGCCAGGAGCTCTCTAACGACCATATCCTGCTGCGTAAATTTGCCCAAAAGACTGGGGGGAAGATATTTGATGTCGGTGAAGGGGTATGTCATCAGATCGTATTCGAGTCTTACCTTGAACCGGGACAGATCTTGATTGGGGCTGATTCTCACACCTGCAGTGGGGGTGCCTTAGGGGCTTTTGCCACCGGCATGGGATCAACCGATGTCGCCGTGGGGATGGCCATGGGTAAGACCTGGCTTCGGGTGCCAGAGACCTTCAGGATCGAAGTGGCGGGGAACTTCCCGCCGGGTGTTTACTCCAAGGACCTTATTCTTTATCTCATTGGGATGATCGGCGCCGATGGAGCCACTTACAAGGCCCTCGAATTTGGGGGATCAACTATTGAAGCTATGGAGATAAGTGACCGAATGACCATAGCTAATATGGCGGTTGAAGCCGGGGCCAAGGCCGGTTTGTTCCCCTCTGATGAGATGACCAGGTTATTCCTGGCCCGAGATGGCCGAGGGGATGTTTTCCGGCCGATAGCGGCTGATGCTGATGCTGTCTATGAAAGAGAGATAAAGATTGAGGCCGGAAATCTTACGCCTTTGGTGGCTTGCCCCCATACGGTAGATAATGTTAAATCAGTAGAGGAGGTGGCCGGAATACCCATCCACCAAGTCTTGATTGGCACCTGCACCAATGGCCGGCTGACCGACCTCAGGGTAGCTGCCCAAATTCTGCGAGGAAAACAAAGGCATCCTCAGGTCCGATTGCTTATTACTCCGGCTTCACGCCGGGTCTATTTAGCTGCCCTTAGAGAAGGGCTAATAGAAGTCTTTCTGGAAGCCGGCGCGACTATAGTGCCGCCGGGATGCGGTGCCTGTGTCGGGGTTCATCAGGGTGTGTTAGGGGATGAGGAAAACTGTCTCTCCACTCAGAACCGAAATTTCCTGGGCCGGATGGGTAATCCCAGAGGCAATATCTATCTCTCCTCACCAGCTATTGCCGCTGCTTCTGCTCTGACTGGCCAAATTACCGATCCGAGATAGGAGCGAGCCGAATCCAAATGAACTCGAAACTCGACCACCCGCCAGCGGGTGCCCCGAACTCGAAACTCAAAGGTAAGGCCTTTAAATTTGGCGATGATATTAGTACTGACCTGATCTGTCCGGGACGATATTTTCATCTTCGGTCCAACCTGCCGGAACTGGCCAAACACCTCCTGGAAGATGCTGATCCTGAATTTGCTTCCAGGATGAAACCCGGAGATTTTGTGGTCGGGGGGAAGAACTTTGGCCTAGGTTCTTCCCGAGAACATGCCCCGACCATTATCAAGCTATCAGGTATCTCAGCCGTGCTGGCCAAGTCCTTTGCGAGGATATTTTATCGGAATGCCATAAATGTAGGGCTGCCCGTGATCTTCTGTGATACTGACTCGATTGACCCTGGGGATGAGCTGGAGGTTAACCTTTCAGCGGGTAAAGCGGTCAATCTAACTAAAGACGAGACCCTTCCCTTTTCCCCTTTGCCTCCAGTGATGACTACTATTCTTTCTGAGGGTGGTCTGGTAGCTCATATCAAAAAGCATGGAGACTTTGAATTATAGGATTTTCACAGGTCAAGATGGAACTAAAGGTCTATTATGAGGATACAGATGCGGGTGGCGTGGTCTATTATGCCAATTACCTGAGATACTTCGAGCGGGCCAGGACGGAATATTTACAAGAAAGAGGGATTTCTCTTTTAGATTACCATTCCCAGGGGATACTCTTTCCAGTAGTCAGGTTAGAGATAGATTACAAGTCTCCGGCCAGATATGGAGAATTGCTTGAGATAGGCACCAGGATGACCCACCTCAGCCGGGCCAGTTTCACTCTGGAGCACACGATCAAGAGCAAATCTGATCAACGGGTCATTGTTTGGGGGATAACCCGGATAGCCTGCTTGAATAAATCCGGCCGGCCCGTAAAATTACCGGCGGAATTGAAGTCTACGATTATCTCCTGAACTTAGCTTCTCGGTGGTATAGCTAAGTGCATACAGAAGAGAGTGTTCACGAAACCATCCTCACAGGTCTTACTTGCCGCTCTCAGCCCCGATGCCTTCCAGTTCCCTCAAGATGAATTCCAGGGCGGCCTCGATTTTATCGTCTGGCAGAATTTTAATCCCGGCGGTCAACTGTTCGATCTCTGCTTCCTGGCATCCGAGGTTTTTAGCGGCCAAAAAGGTATCTACCTCTCCCTCTTCTTCCGGTAGCAGACCACAGGCGCCAACCGCGCCGAAGAATTCTCCCTTCTTGAAAATCGGCACCACCATCTTTATCATTCCCAGGTCGCATTCCTGGACTTGTGGTTGGCAGCTTTTTTTAGCCATAGTGGCGATAACCTGGTGGGCCAGGCCGCAGATAGCGGAACTGGTTGAGGGACTGCTCATTATAAGCTTACAGAGTTCGTTGGCAAAGGATTCAGGCGGATAGAGAGATTTATTTCCCGAATCATATAAAAGGGTAGTCAGACCGGTCAGTCTATGCAGTTTTCCTAAAAGTTCCTTCCAGAACTCCAGCGGGGCCAAATCGGTTGGTTTCAAGAGATACCTCCTGTTGCTATTTAGAGAGACGTTCGTCCTCTGCCTGGAAATATATCATAGGGGCACTTCTTGTGTCAAGCCTTTTTCGGTGATGATCATCGTTTCGGCCAGTCGGGACAGAGTCCGCTGTCTACACTGTCCACCCCGTCCACACAGTCCACCCCGTCCACTCTCCGTCCATAGAGGGCCACTGGCCGGCTATTGACCGTGAACAGTGGACCATCTTAGAGTAGCCGAAACGATGACCATCGTCGACCGCGTAATAGGAGGAAGATTTGAAGAGACGGGTGTTTAAGGTCTTATTTGTAGCTGTATTTACCACTATGGTGGGGATGGGAATAATTGTTCCCCTCATGGGCATCTATGCTGAAGAATTGGGGGCAAAGGGGGTCTACCTGGGCCTGATTTTTGCTGCCTTCGCTTTATCGCGCGCTGTTTTCACTCCCCTGATCGGAAAGCTTTCCGACTATCGGGGCAGGAAGGTCTTCATCCTGACCGGGCTATCTTTTTATACCCTTTTCTCTCTGGCTTATGCCCTATGTAATTCAGTGGCTTTATTGATCAGCGTTCGCTTTCTCCACGGTATGGCTTCGGCGATGATCCTTCCGGTAGCCACTACCTATATTGGTGAAATAGCCCCGCCGGATAAAGAGGGAGAATACATGGGCACCTTTATCACTTCTCTTTTCCTGGGGATGGCTGCTGGGCCTTTGATCGGTGGGACATTGACCGACCTCTTTGGGATGAATTCTGCCTTTTACCTTATGGGGGGGCTGAGCGGGCTTACGACCTTGTTTATCCTGAAATTTCTCCCTGAAATCACCCCATCCACTAAGAGAAAAAGACCCGAAGGCCTTGGTCAGATATTACAAAACAATGTAGTCAAGGCCCTGATGTTATTCAGGGGAATCAATGCCGTTGGATTATCAGCCGTAATGGCCTTCTTACCCCTCTTTGCTGGGTCTATCAAGGTGAAGCCGTCTCAAATAGGTTTGATTATCAGCCTCAATGTCCTGCTTACCGCCATTTTGCAGAGGAGTTTTGGCAAAATGGCTGACAGATTTAATAAGATTAATCTCATTATCTTGGGCAGCTTAGTAGTGGGGACAGCGTTATTTATTATCCCCATGACCACCAACTTCAGGGAGCTTTTGTTGGCTTCAATCATTATGGGACTGGGCAGTGCCATGGCTATTCCTGCTTCTTTGGCCCTGGCGACCAGGGTGGGTAAGGAAAAGGGGATAGGTTCCGTAATGGGACTTTTCAATACGGCGATGAGTTTAGGAAACGTATTTAGCCCTCTACTTTCAGGGTTAGTGATGGATTTATTAAATCTGCCTTGTGTCTTTTTTACCTCAAGTGGTCTGGTTTTTCTTTCTACCGTCATCTTCTTTTTTTTAACCAGAGAAGGTAGAGGTTAGCCAAGTCAAGATAAGGCCTTGACTTTCATCATCTAAGATTTTTTTAAAAAAATTTATTTAAAATCCCTTGACAAGGTAGGGGAAAAATGCTATACTTGACACAGTGGCAGAAGGAAGCGGTCTTTGAAAACTAAATAGGATGCCAGAGTTTAGATAGATGCGGGTCATAAAACGAAAAAAAGATTGACAATCTTTTAGAATTTTTTATGGAGAGTTTGATCCTGGCTCAGAACGAACGCTGGCGGCGTGCCTAACACATGCAAGTCGAACGGTCAGCTTGGAAGGAAGGAAGAGAGAGACTCTTCGGAGTGGACCTTGGATTTCCTTCCATTTAGCTGATAGTGGCGAACGGGTGAGTAACACGTGGGTAATTTACCCCCAAGATGGGGATAACATCTCGAAAGAGATGCTAATACCGAATAAAATCAGTCTGATGCATATCAGATTGATGAAAGGTGGCCTCTGATTCAAGCTGTTGCTTGGGGATGAGCCCGCGGCTGATTAGTTAGTTGGGAGGGTAATGGCCTACCAAGACTGAGATCAGTAGCCGACCTGAGAGGGTGATCGGCCACACTGGAACTGAGACACGGTCCAGACTCCTACGGGAGGCAGCAGTGAGGGATATTGCGCAATGGGGGAAACCCTGACGCAGCGACGCCGTGTGGGTGATGAAGGTCTTCGGATTGTAAAGCCCTGTCAGGCAAGAAGAAATCGGGGAGCTTAAAAGGCTACCTGGATGACGGTATTGCCAAAGGAAGCTCCGGCTAAATACGTGCCAGCAGCCGCGGTAATACGTATGGGGCGAGCGTTGTTCGGATTTACTGGGCGTAAAGGGCGTGTAGGTGGCTTGATAAGTCAGATGTGAAAACTCAGGGCTTAACCCTGTGAGGCCATCTGAAACTGTCTGGCTTGAGTACAGGAGAGGAGAGGGGAATTCCCGGTGGAGCGGTGAAATGCGTAGATATCGGGAGGAACACCAGTGGCGAAGGCGGCTCTCTGGCCTGAAACTGACACTGAAGCGCGAAAGCGTGGGGAGCAAACGGGATTAGATACCCCGGTAGTCCACGCTGTAAACGATGGGTACTAGGTGTAGGAGGTATCGACCCCTTCTGTGCCGTAGCTAACGCATTAAGTACCCCGCCTGGGGAGTACGACCGCAAGGTTGAAACTCAAAGGAATTGACGGGGGCCCGCACAAGCGGTGGAGCATGTGGTTTAATTCGATGCAACGCGAAGAACCTTACCGGGATTTGACATCACTCTGAAAGCACGTGAAAGCGTAGCTTTCCCGCAAGGGACAGAGTGACAGGTGTTGCATGGCTGTCGTCAGCTCGTGTCGTGAGATGTTGGGTTAAGTTCCGCAACGAGCGCAACCCTTGCCCTTAGTTGCCAGCGGGTTATGCCGGGCACTCTAAAGGGACTGCTAGTGATAAACTGGAGGAAGGGGGGGATGACGTCAAGTCCTCATGGCCTTTATGTCCCGGGCTACACACGTGCTACAATGGCGCATACAAAGGGCTGCAAAACCGCGAGGTTGAGCTAATCCCAGAAAATGCGTCTCAGTTCGGATTGGAGGCTGCAACTCGCCTCCATGAAGTCGGAATCGCTAGTAACCGTGGATCAGCATGCCACGGTGAATACGTTCCCGGGCCTTGTACACACCGCCCGTCACACTACCCGAGTTGAACGTACCCGAAGTCGTTGTTCTAACCCGCCAGGGAGGAAGATGCCGAAGGTATATTTGGTGAGGGGAGTGAAGTCGTAACAAGGTAGCCGTATCGGAAGGTGCGGCTGGATCACCTCCTTTCTAAGGAGTTAGGTTGGAAAAATCTAACTTAGGTCGGTCATCTATCTAACTAGGCATACCTATTTAGCTTTGAAAGACTGAAGGGAAAAGGGGGGCTTAAGGGAAGCAGGGAAGTATATGCGTGCTTCTTTGTTTTACTGAAAGGGGTAGTAAGTTATTACCAGGCTATAGGCCTGTAGGGAAAGTTGATTCCTAAACCCTAATACCCTGGTTAATGGGCCTATAGCTCAGGTGGTTAGAGCGCACGCCTGATAAGCGTGAGGTCTCTGGTTCAAGTCCAGATAGGCCCACCAAAGAGGGTGGGGAGTGAGCAGTTTATTCCTAAGGAGAGGAGGGAGATAGATGCCAGTTGAAGGAGTTAATGCGGTTACGGCTGCTCCAGTACCGCCACCTGAACCAACGCCTGCACCACCGGCTCAAGAGACACAAACAGCCCAACTGCGACAGGTAAATCCGAGGGATCGGATAGCTGAATCAAATCCGCAACCATCACCGGGACCGGGAATAGGTTTGGGCACCAACCCTTTTGGCCGAGAGGAAGAAGGGGATATAATGCAGCAGATGGGGGTAGGCCAGAGGTTTGATTTCAGAGCCTAAAGGCAGAGTTCTGGAGTAAAAGAGGAGGTGGAAGGTGTTTACCTCAGGCAGAAGGGAGGCTGGTTGAGGTAAGCATCTAACCTTAGAGGGGTGAATCCTCACTATCAATTAGCCATTAATAAGTAACACTCGACAGTTAAAAGTTTTCTATAAGCGGTTGATATTATTAGCCGTTAAAAATCAATCTCTACTGAAGGCCGGAGGAGAGAAGGGCTTTAATCTTAAGAGGTTGAAGGCAAAGAGAGAAGGGAATTTTTAACTGTCGAGTTAACCAGTGATATAGGGTTAATTGAAAGAGGGGGTGTAGCTCAGGTGGGAGAGCGCCTGCTTTGCACGCAGGAGGTCAGCGGTT
Source organism: bacterium (assembly GCA_040753085.1). Lineage (NCBI taxonomy): Bacteria > bacterium. The sequence goes on from JBFMHI010000034.1 coordinate 23,300, forward strand.
CGAACCCGCTCATCTCCACCAAAGGGAAAGGCCAGAGAAAGGGATGCGGCCGCTTAGTAATTTTTCAATCGAGGAAGAAGAGAGCATTGATAGGAGATGAAAGAAATCAATATAGCAATATGAGAGGAGCTTAGGGGAGGAGAAAATGTTTTTTCTCAAATTAAAGAAAAGGGGCATTACTATCTTTTTGTTTTTTATGGTTGTAGTGGCGGGAGGATTTATCTTTTCTAATTATATTGAAGCAGCAACAAAAATAATAAAGGAAAGTATTGATATCGAAGAAGGGGAAGGAGATGTATTTGAATTTCTGAGAGTTAACACAGTTACAGGAATACAAGTGAGGCCAGGAGAAGAGCCAATTATAGAGAGAGGAGAGGGCTTCTTGAGTTTAGAAGCTATTGATAAATTGGCCTCTTATGACTTTGATAAGGATGGCTATGTCGGTCTTGATGATTTGGCTCCAGGAAATCCATATGCTCATACTGAAGCTGATGTAGCTGATGAAGATAGTGATGGCTATGAGGCCTGGCAGGATATAGATGATCATAATCCTGCCGTTCACTTAAAAGGGAATCCAAAGATTGACGACTATCCTGAGCCTCCTGAAAAGGCAAAGGTACTTTTTCGATTTCTAAAGAAACACCCCACGAGGGAAAAGATAGTTGAAGTGCTTCTTGAAAAAAATGAAAAACATAATCGACCTTATCATCCCAAAGAGATAATCAGTTGGGCTAAGGCATCTGGAGAGATTCCTTCTCAAAAGATTAAGGAATGGAAGGCAAAATATGAAG
>JBFMHI010000035.1 GCA_040753085.1 bacterium
GATAAAAAAGGCCTTTGAAATAGCCAATACTGCCGGGATGAGTGAAGAAGAGCTGGAAGCACAGTTTAAAAGGCACGATTTTATCTACCTCCAAAAGAATTCCATCGAGTTTGCCTTAAAACAAGGCATAGAACAAGGCATACAGCAAGGACTGGGAAAAGGCAAAAATGAAAAGGCAATAGAGATCGCGAAAACTCTCCTAAGTTTGGGAGATGACATTGAGAAAATATCAAAAGCTACTGGTTTACCAATAGGCGAAGTTAAAAATCTTGCAAATAGAACTTAGCTCCGCCTTCTATTCCTACTCCTCCGCACCTTTGCTCCCTTGTCCCTCTGTTCCCCGCTTCCCGGCTCACTTCACTACGACCAGCCCCTTTCGGAATGGCTCACTCTACCTGCCGTTCAACGTAAGTAGGCCACCAAGCAGCCTTTTTTGAGGCCTTTATCCGAGAGGCTTCTTGAACCGACCATGTCTAGCAATTTTCTTATCCCAAATTTGGTCAGCAATTTATTCAAACTATCTTGATCAGAATATAAAATCCCCTTTTCTTTCATATATTCTTCTGTCTCTTTGGTGAAACCTTCCTTGCTGAAGAACCAGCATATCGCCTTTTCTATCTCTAAGGCCTGACCGGCAATCTGGCACTTCTCCTCAAATTCTTTGACCTCACCCAAACCTGCCTTCTTACCAATCCAATATTTGCTTTCAACAAACCAGGCCAACAATTCCTTTTTGCCGATTATATCAATTTGCACCTCCCTGGAACCAGGCAGACTTAACCTTTTACCTTTTGTCCAGTTAAACCTGGGCAATAAGACCTTTTCATCCGTATTAAAATAGTGGTAACCATCAACCTCTTCACCCGCCCATTTCATCATCAAAAGCTCAATAAATCTTTCAGCCACAATCCCTTTATATTCATCTATTTGTTTAATCTTCTTTTTGTACTCGATAACCTTTTCATCTTCGACCTCATCCGGCGTCTTTTTATCGCCCTCGATTAAAAATATGTGTCTTAGAGAGCAGTAGAGCAATAGAGCAGCAGTTCTGGAACTTTCAGAAAAGTCTTTAACTACTGGGCTACTGCTCTGTTGAGCTATTAAAAATAATTCTTTAATCTTTGTGTCTTAGTGTCTTTATGGCTGAACACTTACGATTACTTTAACTTTAGTAATGGTAGATATGGAGATTCTGGACGCGGAATCAACCTTTGGTTGGTACAATCTACTAACAAATCCATTGCTTCAAGAATAATTTGACCAACCAGTGCCTCACTATTTGGCTGACCAATAATACAATCAACATCCGTATCCCGTTCTCCCACCCGGACCGTAACTACACCGGCGCGAGGTCTCTCTTCTTTACGCTCATCTGCATAACTTACAATGACTTTTCCCCGCATCCGTAATCCCAGTCGTTCTACTACTTCTTGCGGTAGCATTAACATCGTTGCTCCACTATCTACTAAGGCCTTTATTTCTACGGCGCGTATCTGTTCCTCTAAAAGTTCTCCATTTAAGTATCGTTCTCGATCAAAGGTATTTTCTAACCATAATGGAACTTTAACCTCTCCCATTACACACCTCCTGTCCACAATGTCAGTGAATGCACTACCGACTTTGTTTTCTCCGCTGTCTTCTTTTCTATAATTTAGCCCTCCTGAATATCTTATTAATCAAGCAAACATCCCTTATTGATGGGAAAAGGCTTAACCTTCTCTTTTTGTAACTGTTCAGGTAGGTAGGCAGATTATAGAGAGAGGTGGGCAGTAAAACAATTATATTTTTGAGCCGCTTGAAATATTTCCCCCAATTGAGAAACAACAGGAATTTGGGTAACTTCGATAGCCTGAAGTTCTTCCACAAACTCCGCTCCTCGTTTGCTGGAGATTCTTTGCCTTCTTACCGCTACATTCAGCCCGTTGGCTATTTCATAGAACCAAAGTCCCAGGACAACCAATTCAATTTCGGAAGCTGCCACCTTTTTAAGTATAGCCCTTGCTTCCTCGACAAATTCCTCATCATCCAGCCACCATTTTAGGGCTACAGAGGAATCCACCACCAATCTTTTGGCCATAAAACTATCTTCTCCCCTCTTCAATTAACTCCTTAACCTTCAAAGGGGCTACTTTAACGGGGTTTCTTCCCAACAACCTTTTTAACATGGCTTCTTTATGAGGTGCAAGGGCTTCCCCCTTTTTCATTCTCAGATAGTCGTCAATGGCAATCAGAATGGCATTCTTCTTATTCTTGGCGCCGGTGAGATTGACTACCTCATTTAATACCTTGTCCTCTATTTCCACCATAGTTCTCATGGCTGATTCCTCCGTTACACTTTGCCAAATCTCATCAACTTTTTTACTTATTTTTTACTTGTCCTCTTTTTTATTTAGCTTTTTTAGAATGGCCTTCTCTGTAGGAGATTAAAAAAGCTATCAGGGCGATAATTAAAGTTCCCCTCAGGATAATATAAAAACTCTCCCTTTCATATTCCTCCCTTTCTGGCGGTATAATAAAAAATGCTATTTATTATGGTTATATGGGGACGGAGATGGAGAAGACAAATAGCCGCTCGCAGATAGGAGTAAATTGCTTTCTCCACCCACGTTCCTCATGTACCCCTTGATCCACTAAAGTTAAAAGGTTCTTGTTATTTCATACCCTCTATGGCTATCTCGATACCCTCGTTCAAAATTTCCTTGATAAAGGGATCCTCTTCTGTAAAGTCCTCAGTCCTGTAAGGATGTAGTTCAAACCTTGTATCTATTTTTAAAATAAAGGGATTAATTCTTTGCCTGTCATAAAAGCCGATTCCCTGGAAGTCTCTTGAAACCAAAGCGATATCAATATCGCTCCATTGATTTGCCTTTCCCTTAGCATAAGATCCAAAGAGAATTACCCGCTCCAATCTAATGCCGACTGAAGTGACCATATCATGAAACCTTTGTATTTTTTTTATCACCTCATCTGGGATAGGAGCCATTGGTACATCTCCTTTATCTTAGAAAACTGTTCTTGCGTAAATTCCTTGGTGCACATCTGATAAAATTTCTGTTTTATGTCCGGATACCGAACCTCTCTGTTAAAGTCGTTTACATCTGCCAGAAATTGCCGTTGCACTTCTGTAAGAGGAAGTCGCGTGTGCTCAGATAGTCTGACCAGATTATGAATCCGTGGGGGTGATTCCTGATTATCTCTGACATAAAAAGCCTTGAGAACTTTTTCAAGGACCAAATGACCGATAAAAAGGCACCAGTCATATTTCTTGTTCTGGAAGAGAGTTTCCGCGGCTTCCAAATCATGGGCGGCTGAACTAAGCCAATACTCAATATATCTTTTCACTTCCGGACTCCCTATATTTGTAACCGTTCAGGTATAGGTACACGGATTAGCACGGATAAATAACAGAGGACAGAAGGCGGAGTTGTAGGGACAGAGCTTATCCCTGTCCGTTCCATAGGCGGACAACCACAAGGGTTGTCCCTACAACCTAATCACGGACACGACTCCCGGACACGGTTCACGGAAATCCGTGTTTCATCTGTGTGCATCCGTGGCTGAACGGTTACTTTTTGCCAGCAACTCCTTTGGGATAAATAATCCTGTGCTAACTTTAACCTGTTGCGTTAAAGATTCCCTAATCATCCTCCCTTTTTAAACAATCTCGGCTTGTGTTAATTCTTCTTCGTGACTTAGTGTCTTGGTGGTTGAGTAGTTACTTCCTTCTTCATTCAGCAGCTTTAAAAGCTCACTACAAGCCAATTCAATATCTGAATCAGAAGGCTCGGTTACAAAAAAGTATTTGTCAATTTTGAAGCAGGTCATTTCTATCGCCCTTTTCAAAATAGCGCCATTTTTTGTAAAATCTAATGAGTCTTTTTCTTCATCTATCCACTTTATGAGCTTCCGAAGACTGATTAAATCATTGGCGAAATAAACATGGTCCACAAAGTTAAATCTATAACAAGGTCCTAAGCTGATAACTGGTTTCCCAAGTATGGCCGCCTCTAAACCAGGAGTTCCTGTAATTGTTGCCGTGGCCATCGATTTTTTTATTATTTTAATTGAATTTACAAAGGGATGGATCAACTTAACCCGCGGGAATCCTGCAATGGTATCCATCCAATAGGATGGTCTATTCCCAATAGCTCCCGGATGCTCTTTAACCAGCACATATACACCTGCCGGAACACTTCTGGAAAGTAATTCAACGGCATACATCTGATTTGCAAAATAAGGTTCAACGGCATTAAGTGAAGCCTCTGGTTCATAATGCAAAGGTAAATAGATGTAATCTAACTTACTTAGTTCGCTTTCTGGTAAGTATTTACGTCGCATCTCCTTTCTGAAATTTAAGAAGTTATCAATACTATACTTTAGTTGCGTTGATAAATAGACTTCTCCTGATTGTTTGCTTTTAGCTATCTTAATTCTAGCATGCTTATAAAAGGTTCGGGACAATTTTTTAATTAAATCATAATACGTTCCTTTACGCTCCATTTCAGGAATTATGCTTCGAGTGAAAGGAGCTATGTCATCTATTTCACTATCGTTAATCTGGCTTGAAGCAGACTTAGATTTATTATAAATTTCCTCTAAATACGGAATATGACCAAATCTTTCCTGCTGCCAATAGTAATAAGAACCATAACTTAACAGATTTAAACTATAAATAGGGATCTGGTTTTTATGGCATACGGAATATACAATTGCACCTTCGAAGCCACCAACGATTCCAGGAGAGACAAAGGTAGGATTCACTTGTTGCAAGAAATCACTAACCGATTGAAAGACATCGAAAATAATGTGCAGATGTTTCTCATACGGCATGAATGATAGTCGGCCAGGATGGTAAAGACCTCCCGTAACCCATCCAATTCCTAAATGCCTATCAGGAGAGATTATATCTGCTAAATTTAAATTATATTTCTCTTCAAGATACTTACTTTTGGCGATTATATCATCTGGGACAGGAGAGGTCTTGGCTTTCTCTACCACAGAATGTAGATCAAGATAACCTGAGCAGAATTCCCTCATATAATTAGGTAGCATCCACATTGGATGGACAGAAAAGCCAAATATCTCCCAACCATATCTCTGCTTAAGGGTTTCTGCTATCTGCCAATATGGCGATCTTATCAAAAACACGGCCTTTTCTTTCATCTCAACGACCTCTTTTGTTCCAAAATTCTTTTTTCGGCGGAAAACTACTCAACCATGTGTCGTTGGGCCTCAGTGGCTAAGTAGTTACCTTTTGGCAATCCTAACTTCACAATATTCCTGTACTTCCCATGCAAAAATACCTGTTCTTTGTATACCCCTTCTTTCTCAAATCCTAAGGAAACAAATAGGTTATAGCTCGCCATATTTTCCTCCACCATCCCGGCAGTCAGTTTATGCAAATTCAACATATTGAAGGCATGATCTATAACGAGATTACACGCTTCTTTACCGATCCCCTTCTTCCAGTATTTCTTCTCTCCTATAACTATAGAAATATCGGCATTGCGATTTATAAAATCTATCAGGTGAAGGCCCACTGTGCCGATTAATTCATCATCTTTCTTGTGAACAATGGCTAATTGAATATCAGAAGGACTGGCATTAATCCCTTTCATAAACTTCAATTGTTTTTCCGGCGTATTAGGAAACCTTCTTTTATCCATATGATAAGTTACTTCCTCATTGTTAAACCATTGATACCATATTTCTATGTCACTCTCATTAAAAGGCCTAAGATAAATCTTCTCTCCCTCAATAAAACAACCCTTCATCTTAGCTCCTTGTGACTCTCCCCCATATTCTTAATCTTTTCCACCAGAAAATGGCTTACTCTTTCACTTGCACCATAAATGATTTTCGTCGAAGTTTTACTTATTTTATCTGGCGCTTTATGCAACAAGATATTTAGAACACCCCGAAGTTCTTGACGGGTTGTAACGCATGGGGTCAATTCGTTAGCTGTGTCTGGAGACCATGATTTTTCCGAAATACGAGGAAGAACTGCCAATGTTTGCTTTCCTAAAACTACAGCCTCCATCATAAGCATAGATGTCATACCAACAACCAGGTCAGCAATCCAAATCAACTCAAGAGGGTCTCCTCCCACGCTAAAGAAATCGACCTCTTCCAGGTAATTATTGAACTCTTCCCGTCTGTTCTTGGGATGAAGGCGGATAACAAGGTAAGGTTTTGGGTCCAGATCAGAGAGCGCATCTAAGATTTCCTCAAGAACGATAGCTGTCCGACTATCATTGTCCCCACGGCCATAGAGGGTATATTGTGGCGACCTATGCATCACTTCGTACTCACGACCGTCAACATGTTCTGAAACAAACACCACAATAGGTCGCCCCTCTAAAGACGCTTCAGGCAATAGGCGTCTTTTCAGTTTTTCTCTATCCTGTCTATTAAACATTTCGGCGGCTTGCCGAACCCGATCATAGTTAGGATTGCCACAAATCTTAATTTGTTGGCCAGGATATCCAAGTTTTTCAAAAGTTCGCTTAGTTGACTCATCAGGAACGAGAAGCCAATCCGGAGCGTGGGTAAGCGCTGACTTGCTTTTGCCCCGAAACCTCAATTCAGCATCGACCTCCATGTCGATCATCCCCACTGTGGGAATTCCTTTGGCGCGACTACAATCAATAAGCGACAAGCCCAGGGAATCTGCATTTTGAGAAGTTCCAATAGATAATAACTTCGGTTGATATCTATCTACGATCTCTTCTGCACGAACACCAGTCTGGACGGATTCTACTTCAACCCCTCGCTCACGTAAAAATGTAACTGCCTTACCGTCGGCCAGGACAATCGAAGTAATATCTTGTTGTCGGAGCAATTTGGGAAGTTCAGCCATATAATTCGCCGCACCCGGATCTTCTACAAAAAATAGGATATCAGTCTTAGTTAGCATTATCAGATCGACCACCTATAGAAATAACTTCGCTCTTCTTGTGGGCAGATTCAAAAACAGCTTCAACAACCATCTCTGTTTTTAAGGCTGAATCCCCTGGGCTTTTAAGGACTTCGCCTTTTATCAAAGCCTCGGACAAATTATCGTACATACGATAAAGGGCATAGCCATAATCCGTAGTCTGAATGCTTGCCCTCTCAGAAGCAACCTCCATAGCGCCTTGAAGCGATCGGCATGAAACACGTGGGTATTCTATGACCGTTAATCCTTCTTGCAAGATTTCTAACCTACCCCGCTCCCCCCAGAGATCGAGGCTGCACTCTCGGTAATGAGAAAATCGAATTGGCTCCATTACAACCGAGAGGCCACTTTCCATAAAGAGGATAAAGGCAAGATTCGTATCACCGCGTATTGGCCCTTCGGTGAAAGCCTGGAAATAAGGAATAGCCTGCACAGCCTTAACTTCTCCAAGAAGCATTCGGACTAAATCGATCATATGGGTGCCATTATTGATCAGACCATTGCCGTAGATTCCAAAAGCCGCCTGAACTGATCCAATCTTCTCATAAAGACCACCGTCGGCTAATCCTTGCATCATTTTATCGGTGCGTCGAGTAAGATTAACTTGAACCAAGATATTACGGCTCTGGCAGACGTGGAGAAAATTCTCAGCATCTTTTACTGAAAGTCCCAGTGGTTTTTCAACTAACACCGCGCGCAAATTGGGTAAAGCCTCAAGCATCTCCACCCTGACTTCAGGAGGCGTGGCAATAACCGCCACCTCGATTTCCTCACGACAACACAGGTTTAATATCGTCGTGCTGGTCTCCGGAATGTTCCAACGTTTCTCCGCCAGTCGGCAGGCATCTTCTGAACTATCGACCACAGCATTCCAGGCAAAGGCTCTATGCGAGGCCAAGACCTGGGCGTGCGAGGCATACGGAATACACTCAGCCATTGCCGGATCATCCGCATAGGCTGCCCCGATGCGGCCAAATCCAATCAACAATGTCTTAAAAGGAGATATTTTCATCTAACGGGCTTATTCTCACAATACCTGTTAATCTCCATCAGTTCCGGCTCTTTGTGAAGCAAATTAACAATCTCCTGGGCTCCAAAGGCCTCACCATATCGAGACTCAAGACGGCGGTATATTTCTTTGAGAAATTGAAGGTCTTCGGGATAATCCAGATAGAGACGGCAGTCTTGTGGCAACAGCCAACGCGGGGAGGCCATCAGGTGAATTATGCGATAACGCTCTGGGTGCTCGTAAAAGTATAATGATACATGCTCACGGACCGCCGGATCATCAATTTTCTCCTCCACCTCTTCCAGATCAGCCAGGCGAAAAACCTGGACATAAAGCCCTGGCGGAAAAGAAAATCTCTCACAATTGGTTACCATATCGCAATTATTGGCAAGAAAAGTATTAACCCCTATATCAACCACATCAGGATCAGTGAGGATACAATCGCCGGTTATTTCCACAACTACCTCGCCGCCGGCAGTTTGCTGAGTCTCCACTACCCGAAGCAATACATCATCCTCACTACCTCGATAGCATTTCACACCTTCTTTCTTGGCCCAATCTTCAAGGGCATCATCTGCTGCTTCTACTGAGGTAGCAAGGATAATATCATCTAATGTTCGGCATTGCCGCAAACGCCGAATCAAACGCGTCAGAGCCGGTTGACCGTTTAAATCGGCCAGCATTTTCCCAGGAAATCGCGATGAGGACATCCTTGCCTCGATACTGGCCACGACTTTGGGTTTTCTTTTATTCGTATTTACATGGTGGCTCATTTCCGCTCCTCCAGTTTCTTAAGTTCATCACGATGTTTATGAACCTTTCGAACTGCTTCAATAAGCAGCTCTGTTTCAGGTTCGGACACCTTGAATCCACAGACATCAAAGCCAATAAGCTCTATTTCGTGCATACGTTCTGCCACCGGACAAAGCCCTTTTTCATAAACTCGATCCGACTGGTTAAACGGAAATCCCTGGCTACCTATCGCTATACGTTTATGAAAAAGCGGTAAGAGATATAACGGCGGCAGGTAACCTAAGAAGTTTGGAAAACCTTCGGTTTCAAGAGCCCTGGCAAAAGTCTCCCGGGAAACCCCTATTAATTCCGGATCAAAGCGCATTTGCCACATATAATAAACATGGCGGCAACCCTCTCGGGGAAACGGAGGAATTAAGCCTTCAAGATCTTTGGTGCCTTCATTGAGTTGTTCGGCCAGTCTTTCGCGTCGACCAATATGATAATCAGCCTTTTTTAGCTGCTCCAAACCAATCGCCGCACAGATTTCGGTCATGCGAAAGTTAAACCCCACCATATTTACAATATTTTGCACCCCCGCCCGTTCAACACAAGCTTCGGCATGATTACGGATCAACTGTAAGCGGAAAGCCAAGTCATCATCATCAGTAAGACATACACCACCTTCACCGGTGTGAATATGCTTATGGTAATTCAGGCTGAAAACTCCTATGTGACCGATTGTTCCAGCGAAGCGGCCATTTTCTGTGGCCAGTGGAGCCTGGGCGTTATCTTCAATGAGTTTGATGCCTTTTTCATCAGCGAGGGCCTTTAATTCTGCCAGGGCGGCGGGGTGCCCAAACAGATTAACGACAAGAATGGCTTTGGTCTTCGGCGTAATATGTTGTCTTACCAGCTTGGGATCAAGGCAAAATGTATCGGGTTCGAGATCGACAAAGACCGGAATACCACCGTAGATAAGAGGAGCCATAACTGTAGCTGACATAGTGAGAGGCGGAACAATGACCTCGTCTCCGGGTTCAATGCCAATAGCCCCCATAGCCGCATATAGACCCGAAGTAGCGGAGTTCACTGAAACTGCATGCTTGCTCCCAAACCGACGCGCCCAAGCCCCTTCGAAAGATTGCACCATTGGCCCGCCAAAAAACTCATCAGCCCACGACCCGTAAAAACCGGACAAAAAACCCGAACGCATGACCCGATTAACAGCCTCTATCTCCTCAGAACCAATGGAGTTGTACCGGACTAAGGGGGTATTTAAAACCGGGTCTCCCCCCAAGATTGCTAATTTACTCATATATTTAACCTCCGCATATTGATTAAATTGATTCTCACGTTATCTCATAATTTTCATCGGGGTATAACCGAACAGGAATGCCTGCCTTGCTCATCACCCCTTTCACCATATTCGGGGTGTACTTTGTATAATGATATATACTTCCCGCGGCTACGGCTGACGCATGCCCCTCTTGAACAGCTTGAACGAAATCGGATAATTTTCCAGCCCCGCCCGCAGCAATTACAGGGATATCAACCGCGTCTGATATGGCTTTAATCAGATCGATATCATAGCCTTTCATTAGGCCCTCATGTCGTATAGAATTGATCAGGATTTCACCGGCGCCAAGTTTTTCCACACGTTTCGCCCACTCAACCGCATCAAGCCCTGTAGGCTCTGAACCACTTCGGATATATACTTCATAGGCGCCATTCGTCTCTAGCGCATCAATCGAAACGACAATACATTGACTACCAAATTTCTCCGCCCCCTTAGTAACAAGCTCCGGCATCTCCACCGCCGCCGTATTGATTACGATCTTCTCTGCTCCAGCTTGAATAATTTTTTTCATTGTTTCTACAGATCTGATGCCACCACCAAACGCAAATGGCACATATAGCTCCTCAGCAATATCTCTTACCAGATCCGGATCAACATCTTCCTCATCTACCGTTAATCCCCGGTCTAAAAGAATGAGTTCATCGACCTGTCGTTCCTCAAATACCCGCGCGATCGAAATGGGATTGGCTACCGTGCGCGGATTCCTAAATTGCACTGGTTTTTTCAGCAGACCATCTTGAATAATCAAAATTGGTATGACCCGTATTTTAAGCATCTCCTTTAATCGTTTCCTGGTTTGTAAGTTTTACAGTAATTCATAAAATTCTTCAATACCTGCAGACCATAACGTTGACTTTTCTCAGGATGAAACTGAGTGGCAAAGATATTATCTTTTTCTACCGCCGCTACAAATCTATGACCATATTCACATGTAGCCGCAATAATTGACTCGTCTTCACATACTGCCTGATAACTGTGCACAAAGTAGAAATCCGGATCTTTCGGAATTTCTGAAAACAAAACCGAATGATCAGAGGCGACCACGTTATCCCATCCTATGTGGGGAAGCCTGAGTCCCTTTTTATCGGATTGGAGTCTGTGAATGGTCATAGGAAGAAATCCCAGACCAGCACGTTTTCCCCCTTCGTGGCCTTCTCTACCCAAAAGCTGCATTCCAAGACATACGCCGAGAAGGGGTTTCCTGTTCTTTATCACCGCCTTACGCAACGCCTCGATAAGACCAAGGCCCTCCAAGACGTTCATCCCGCTATGGAAGGCGCCCACACCAGGCAACACCAAAATATCAGCCTCTTCAACTGCATTTATCTGTTTAGAAATAAGTGCCTTATATCCAAGGTGCTCGATGGCTTTTTGAATATTTCGCAGATTGCCGGCTTCGTAATCGATTATAGTTATCTTTAAAGACATAGCCACCTTCCTTAGGCAACTTTAGCTAAAATCTGGTTTTTTGTACGACGTACTTCCCAACTTTGCCAGGGATTTCGTCTGAACTCAATATACTTTTCTTTCATCACTAAACTTCCATCAATATCTCGAACAAGCTCGCCGTCTTTCCTTTTAAATAAGGCTTTGTTGGTAAATCCCTCACAAATCTCATCGAATTCCTTTTTAGTCATTTTGAAATGTTCGCAAAATCTTTCGACACACTCCTTGGGATACCTTCCGTCATATTTCTCAACCAGCCTGACCCCCTGTTCTCTATCAATGACCCCGTTACGAATATCATAAGAGGCAGAGTCTGTGGCCCGACCATATCCATATTTCACATATTTCAAGTAATCGTGGAGATTCATCGATAGACAATCCAATTTTTCATGGTCTGTGTATGAAATTTCAATCCTTCCTGTTCTTCTTTTCCAGCCAATACCTTCTATTATTTTAAAGTTTTCAGGGACATTCCACTTAAAGTAATATCCCATAAAGACACCAACTCCTCCCCACCTTGCAACCTCTTCTTTTGTTGGATAAACATATAATTTTAAATCCGAAAGTAAGATACCCAGCTCTTCCGAAACCATATCTTGAGGGCGCAGACCATTAAGACAACCATAATCATTCAACCAGTCTTCATCAAAGATACGTTTATTGATTTCAGAAACAGTCTCGGCCCCTCCATATTCCATTTGGGGAGATTCACCCCATAAAATGAGCGGGATATTAAATCTTATGGCGAAGTGAACGGGCACACTCCAGATTCCCATATGATTCGCCCACTCCATATCACCTACTCTTTTAAATCCTTCCAATATTAATTTGTCATAAATAATCGGGTTGCGCTTGAAATGGATCAGATCAACCCCCAGCTTGCTAATATTTTCGAGATTACGACGGCCAATTTCTGTGGGTAAAGTTGGTTCAAAGCAAACACATAAAGGGCTTAGGCCGTAAACAACCTTTGCGTAATATATAGTTAAATGGCTGTCCTTTCCACCACTGACGGGGATTACACAATCATATCGGAGTGGATCTTTTTGACGGTATTTTTCAATAAGCTGTTCAAACTCCTTTCTTCGCTGATCCCAATCAATACTGTCTTCATGCAGGCCATATTTTTTTTCAAATGATCGACAAGCATCACAAACCCCCTCTTGGTCAAAACGAAGATCCGGTCGGGTATCCGGGGTAACACATTTAGTGCAAAACCTCATCTTAACCCCCTCCTTTATCTTACAGTCAACATCACCTACATGGCTGGTAGTCTGATTATCCTTTTTTTAAACTATATTCCCATTTTGAAAATCACTCTTGGCCCCATAGAAATCTTTAATATTCCCGATATCGCGCCAGTATTCATCTATAGGAAAGGTCCCAATGGTTATCCCTTTGGAGAGGAATGAATTAATCAGCATGTCAATATCGTAATAGCTGTCGGATGGAATAAATTCTATCAATTCAGGGCTCATACAATAAATGCCGGCGTTAATAAAGAAATCGTATTCGGGCTTTTCGCTAACCCCCATGACCTTCCCGTCGTGCACATCAACCACTCCATAGGGGACATCGTAATGATACATTCTCAAACATACGGTCAAAGGATTACCGCTACTTTTATGTTCTTCCAATAAGTTACGGAAGTTAACTCGAGTCAAAATGTCTCCGTTCATAACAATAAAGGGAAACTCGATCGCATGGTTTTTTAAAAGACTTATCGCACCTATGGTCCCCAGTTGTTTTTTCTCTTCTAAATAAGTTATTTTTACTCCCAGATGTTGACCGTCTTTAAGATACTTTTTTATCATATCGCTTTTGTAATTTACAGTGATATAAAAAGATTCTATTCTGCAATCGGCAATATGCCTAATTACATGTTCAATAATCGGTTTGCCGCCGATTCTTAAGAGCGGCTTGGGCATATCCTTTGTTAGCGGCATCAATCGCCTTCCTAACCCCCCGGCCATTATAACGGCACTGTTGGGAAGGTCTATTGATCTTAGCAGTTCGTTCATCCGGTATAGATCGACAAAGTTCCCCTCCTTATCCACCACCGGTACAGGATCTACGCTCTTTTCCTTCATTAGGGCCAGGATAGCGTTTTTCGACATATCAGAAGTGGCGACCACTGGATGAGGGTTAATAACAGTAGCAATTTTGTCTTCCAGTTTTATGCCCGACAGGATGCCTCGTCTTAAGTCACTATCCATTATAATACCCATCAGTCTTCCATCTTCAAGGCATACTAATATCCTCTCCCCCGTATCATTAAGCAGGCGATAACATTCCAATAAGGTATACTCTTTGTTAATTATAATATCCTTGATATTAACATTGTGATCCATAAGAATTCACCTTTTTATACCTCATACCTCTATAGCCTTAATCATCCCCTCAGCGTCTTTGTATTCCAATTTGGCTTTATCTTTTGTTCTCTGCCAATATTCTTCATTGAGATGGCTATTTATTTCCATCAACTCCGAATTTTTTCTAAGAAAACCCACCACCTCATCCAGATTAAAAACTTTTCCTTCCTGATATAATGCCTCAAATATCCTGGTAAATAGCTCAAGGTCTTCCGGATAATCAAGGGTAAGACGGGCTTCGTCCAAAATATGTTCCGGTTTGATAGGGTAAACCACCTCATTTTTGCACAGGCCGGCTTTTGTGAAAAAATAGATAAAACCCGTATCGTTGTTTTCAGATTGATAATGTTGATAAACCCTTTCCATCGCCAGCCGGGTAAAACTCTTGGAGGCAATCCCCAACGGCAGTTTCTCGCAGGTAACAATACCGAGTGATGAGTCGCTTAAAAGTCTTTCCATGGTCAGGTCCATATACATGGTATCACATAAAATATCATCCCCATCGACCTGGATAACCGCCTCAAAGTCATATTCGTTCATGGCATCATAAAATCTCTGGATAATATCATTGGTGCTTCCCCGAAAAATACCTGCCCCGTAAGCCTGGACTATTTCAACTAAGGGGTCATCGCTCTCTTCTCTGGTGGTGCAAACCACTGCCTTGCCTTTTTCGATATACTTACTGGCGAATACCCTGTCTAATAAATGACAAACTATAGGCTTGCCACAAATCTTTTTGATAGCCTTAGCCGGTAATCTTTCCGAGGCCAGCCTGATAGGTATTAAGGCACCGTATTTTTTCAAAACAACCCCCCTTTTATCTAAAATAGTTTATGGTTTTGGCCAGGGCTTCCACCCTGGGTTTAGCCTCTTCTATCGAGCCATAATTATTAACAAATTGCATCAGTTTAGGCTGAATTTCTTCAGCTACCGGGCAGATACCTTTAGGATAAGAAAGGTCATTATAAATATAAGGGCATCTTTTCTTATACGCCTCTGAAGCAAAAAGGGTTTCTTCATAGGTCAATGTCCAGGCAGCATAAATGCCATCGCCGCCAAATTCAACATACTTCTTTCTGAAGTCCTGCCACGAGACATCTTCTCTTTCATATTTAACCGTATAACACCAGTAAGTGTTAACATATCCTTGGGGGACTTTCTGGGGGACTAAATAATCACAATCTCTAATAACTGCCGCATACATATTGGCGATATCGCAACGAAGTTGAATAAAAAATCCCATCCTCTCGGTTTGGGCCAATCCCAGGGCAGCAGCCACTTCGGGCATGCGATAATTATAACCGAAGGCATCGTGACGTTTATAACCCGGATCCTGGAAGATATCTTTATTCAGCCTGATTCGGCCATCGCCGGATTTCATGGCCGCATACCCCAGGCTCCCAAACTTTCTCATCTTGATAGCCAATTCTTCATTATTGGTCACCACTATGCCACCATCACCGGTCGTTATCTGCTTTGAATTTTCCAGGCTGTAACTGGTAATATGGGCTATTTCGGCAATGGGACGACCTTTATAAATGGCCATATGCGCCTCAGCCGCATCATTAATGACAAATATATGGTGCTTCTCCGCCAGTTCCATTAGCGGGTCTAAATCACAGGGCAAACCGTATAAAGATACGGGCATAATTGCCCTGGTCTTCTCGGTAATCTTTTTTTCTACATCCTTAGGATCTATGTTGAAGGTATCCGGTTCAATATCGGCAAAAACAGGAATAGCATTCTGGGCCAGAATTACATCGGCGTTGGATATCACGGTCAATGGTGGAATAATAACCTCATCGCCTGCTTTTACTCCTACAGCTTCCAGGGCAGCATGTAAAGTAGAAGTTCCGGAATTAAAAGTGATGGCGTATTTTGCGCCTACTGCCTCAGCAAAGGCTTTTTCAAACCTATTATTCATACTTCCCGAAGTACTGGAGCCGAATCCTGAATCCAAGACTTCTCTAATATAGTTAAATTCTCTATCGGTAAATCTCCAGGTATTTTTCATCTTGACCTCCTCTTCTGTTATTAGCCCCCTCTTGGACCGAATTAAATTTAAACTCATCCCTAAAACAACCTAAATAGATATGGTCACAATAACCCTCTTCAAATCTATCCTGTTTCCGGAATACACCTTCTTGCTTAAAGCCTAACTTTTCAAAGACTCTTATCATTGCAGGATTTATAGCCATAGTTCCTGCCGTAAGCTTCCTTATTTTAAGCTCCTCAAAGAGATATTGGCAAACGGTATATAGGGCATCGGTGGCTATTCCCTTGCCCCACTTTTTCTTATCTCCTATTAATATCCCAACGTCCGCTGTTCCGGCATGTCGGTCTATTTTACTAATCCTAACAGTCCCAATAAACGAATCTTCCTGTTTATAATAAAGAGCCCAGAAAATATCTGCCTTTGAATTAGTGACGGCTTCATAATACTGCTTCACCTCCTCAAACCCAACAGGGGTAATAACATAATCCAAACGGTTAATCGTCTTAATAACATCGTAATCGCGCAGCCATTTAAGATAGTTTTCATCATAGAGATGTTTTTCGCCAAATGGCACTAAGTAACTAATTTTTCCTTCTAATTTAACCATAAATATAACCACTCAGCCGCTAAATTATTATCACTTCTATATAGTTGTCCAGCCCCCATCTACCATTAAAGTGGTTCCGGTAATATATGAGGCCGCCCTGGAGGCAAGAAACACAACCGGCCAGGCAATTTCATAAGGGCCAGCCATTCTACCTAAGAGGGTTTTGCCGGAATATCTCTTTATAAATTCTTCGGACTGATTATTATAAATACCACCTGGACAGACTACATTTATCCTGAGGCCGTCATTCCTAAAATAACTGGCCAGATATTTAGAGTAGGCGATAATCCCTCCCTTAATAGCTGAATAGGCGGCGGGGGTGGTCATATCCGTACCTTCATAAATAGTGAAATCAGGCGCCACAGTGCCATATATCGAAGCTATACTAATAATAGAGCCTTCTTGGCGAGCCGCCATTCTTAGGGCGATTTCATTAGAGCAAATACAATAAGAATTAAGCTGTATATCTACATCCCTCCTAAAGCTTTCAGTCTTAACGACTTCCAGCTTATCTCCCCAATCTTCAGTCCGGGGATAAGCGTTATTTACCCATACATCAATGTTTCCGTATTTCTTCTCTAAGTTTTCTATATTAACTTTTATTTTTTCGAAATCAGTAATATCGCCCTTCTCATAAAAGATATTGTGGTTTGTATCCCTAAGATCTGAAGAAACTTTCTCCCCTCCTGAACAA
Source organism: bacterium (assembly GCA_040753085.1). Taxonomy (NCBI): domain Bacteria; species bacterium. The sequence goes on from JBFMHI010000035.1 coordinate 17,154, forward strand.
TCAATATCCAGCACAATAACCTTTGAGCCACTCTCAGCGAGTGCCTTGGTTATAGCTGATCCCAATAAACCGAGGCCTCCGGTTACCACGGAAAGCTTTCCTTCTAAGGAAAATGGATCTCTGACGGCCATTAAGGCTTACTCCCCCAATTAAAAATCTTCCTTATTTATAATCTCATCGTATTCAATATCTCTTTTGGCGGCTTTGCCTATTATGAAGTCTACATATCCAGGCGCTATCCCCTCGGCCGGCCTTTTAAAATCAAGCATGTCTTCTTTAAAAATCTCTCCCTTCTTAATCTCTCTGGCGGCCACAATACTCCTTCTAAAGGCCTTCAGCCTCTCTTCATCCTCGTTAACCATAACCCTATGGGTGCCCAATGCCTGGCATATCCTTTTTGACTCTTTTACTATAATCTTCATCTCCATAAAATCCGCCGATACTTTATGATCCCAGCCAAACATATTTTTATCCAAGGTAAAATGTTTCTCGATGAGACAGGCGCCTTTGGCCACGGCAGCAAGTGGTATAGAAAAACCGATAGTATGATCAGAAAATCCAATAGGATAAGGATAAGCCGTTCTTAAGGTATCGATGTTGTTTAAATTTACCTGCCTATCTTCAGGGGGATAAAGTGATACACAGTGAAGTATTACTATCTTATTATTACCCGCTTCTTCTATGGTCTGGATGGCCTTATCTATCTCGCTTAATCTACTTAGTCCTGTTGACAGCACTATGGGTAGATTTTTCATCGCGATATAGTGAAGAAAAGGATAATTACTCAAGTCCATTGAAGCTACTTTAATAAAACTCACCCTTAACTCCTCAACCAGAAAATCAACTTCTCGTTTGGAAAAGGGCGTGGAAATACAATCAATACCCATTTCGTCAGCAAATTTTTTCATCTTTCGCAGTTCATCTTCTGAAATGGCGAACTTATCTACTATCTCTTCCAGGGTATAATCTGTCCTCTCCCTGTAGTCATCAGCCAAAAAGTAGTTTTGCTCATAAACCTTTTTGGAAAAGATGGTATCCTTTGACCATGATTGAAATTTAACGCAGTCAGCCCCTGCTTCCCTGGCCTTCGAGATTAACTGCCGGGCCAGGTCCATATCGCCATTATGATTGGAACCAAGTTCGGCAATTATGTAAGGCCGGCCATAGTCATATACCTCTTTGTCCTTTGTTAATTGTATCCTCATAGGTTTAACTCCCCGGGCAGTTTCACCTGCTCCCACCATAATGGCTTATGGATATTAAGACCTTTGATTTTCTCTATATATTCTTGGCTATATGCCTTATCGGCCATATCTTTCTTTAATTCTTCAAATCCTTTATATAGCGGCCTAAATTTGTTATCTATTTTAGAGAAATTCTTATAATGGAGGAGCTTAACATTAATTTCTTTCTCTACTTTAGCCTTATCAATATCAGAGGATAACCCTACCACATTGTCTTGGTATATCCGGTAAAATGTAACTGCCTCATTGGTAAAAACCGCCCGACAGCCTTTTTTTAGAAGCGTACTGAATAAATACCAGTCAACCGCTATCAAATCTTTATCGAAACCCACCCCTTCCCGCAGACATTCCCATCTTAGAGATGTATTACTAAAACCAAAAATGTTTTTATCGCTTATGAAATCAAATCTTATCTCTGACCGGTTATCTATCCGATTAGAAAGATATAAGGAATTAAGAACCTCTCCCTTCTCAGATACAGGCGTAAGGTCGTTAGCCACGATGTGGTAATACCTTAACAGTTCTATGCTCTTTTCTACTCTATTCTCGGAAAAAAAATCATCACTATCGGTAAAAATAATATATTCGTAACCCTTGTGCTTTATATAGTTTATTGCAAATTCTCTTATTTTAGCCGGCGTGTCTTCATATCTTATTTCCCTTATGTTTAGGCGGTATTTAGCCTTAAACTCATCCAGGCCAGCAAAACCGTCATTAATTAAGATTAAATCAAAGTCCTTATAAGTCTGCTTCTCTAAAGATGATAGATACTCGTCTATAAACTTTTCGATTCCGGAAAAAACTACACCTAAAACTGCGACCCTATTTTTGTGAGTCATTTCTCCTGCTTTACCTAAAATGGTATGGCTCATAAAGGTTACGGTTACAAGCCGAGATAGGCCTGTTCCCCGGCATAATTGATCTCTCTATTGGCAAATCCTCCCACACCAAGCAAGTATATACTTTTAGTTATGAGTTATGGGGGACGGTGGTGTAGGAAACAACTTATTTCTTCCCCCTTTAATCCTAAAGATGAGGCGTCAATCATTTCAGCTTTTTCCACCTTCTTCCTTCCTCTTCTTCAACTTTTCCCACCTCATTTATCGTAAAGCCTGTAATTCTGGTAATATCTTCTATACTCATCCCAAATTTAATCATATTTCTGGCTATTTCCTTTCTCCCTTTTTCCAGCCCTTCTTCTATCCCCTCTTTCCTCCCCTTTTCTATCCCTTCTTTTATCCCTTCTGTCCTCCCTTCCTCTATCCCCTCTTCTCTGGCACCTTCAATTATATCAATCTCACTGGCCAGATTCATTAAATATCTCCCATACCTCTTTTTTTCCGCTTTGCTCATCTTCAGGATGTCAAGCTTCTCTGTTACTTTCTTTATATTCTTTGACTTAAAATCATCTCTTATGCTCTCATTCTTTAAAAAGTATATCCATTCATCTAAGTCGCTCCGGATGACATTCTCAAACTTCTCTACTTCTATCAGATAATACTGGGGATAGATATCCTTTGTCTCTATTGTCTTTATTGTCTCTTTATCTTTACGCCTTAAAACTAAGGGGTTATTGGTATGTATCCCTCTAAACTCCGTATTTCCACAATAGACATAATCATCAACCTTTTCTCCTAAGGTAAAATATAATATACTAATTGATATTACCTTTTTTATCTTTTTATAAGGCTCGCCAAGTTTCAGGTTGTCTATAATCAGCTTTGATGTCCCATATAAAAGCCTCTCCAGATAATGAATTTCTCGCTCATTCTGTATCTCTATGATAATATATTCACCCTTATCATCAACCGTAAGTAGATCAACCCGGTTAAACTTATCGGTTTCATCTTCTCTGTTTGATTCACTTTCAAGTAGATTTATTATTTTTATATCCTTCTCTAAAAGTGCGGTTAGAAATCCCTCTAAGATATCAAAGTTTGATTTATCTCTCAAGATATGTTTCGCCGCCCAATCAAATCTTATCAGCCTTTTTTCTTCTACTTCTTGCATCTTATGATTGCCTCCTTAGGCCTTGATACTTTACTCTTCAGGTAGATAGACTGAAGACTGAAGGTTACTCAGGTGAAAAGTGTAAAGTGGCTATTTGGGCGATTGGCCACGAGGCCTCACTTTCTTTATTAATAGTATCGGCTATTTACCAGAAATTATTTAGCTTTGATTTTGAACGTTTTAAATGTTCTAAATATATTATACCAAGTTCTCTGGATTTTGTCAAGAAAAAAAATCATCCGTTTCATTCTTTCTCTCTGCTCAAAGTAACCTTTAAGTCTCTCTGTTATTATATCTGACATCTTTCATTCCTTCTCAAGCCCACCTAATACAGCTCGGCGAAAGTTACTGGGCGGTTTCCGTAGGGTTCGAGGATTCAAGGGTTGCGGGGATTTCGGCGAAAATTGACCGGAGCAGGACCATAAATTTATCAATGTCTTCCACATAAAGATAATCTCCATTAATAATTTTTGAGTATGCTTGAATCCCGATCGGTAATTTCTTCATTTGGCAGGGACCCCTTTTACCGTGATCCCATCGGCCACATCATTTACCACTACAGAACCGGCGGCTATTATAGCCTTTCTACCTATTTTAACTCCTTGAATAACTGTAGCCCCCGCGCCTATGAAAGCACTATCACCAATAGAAACACCTCCTGAAATTACGACCCCAGGACATAGGTGAACATGCCAACCAATATTACAATCGTGTTCAACTATAGCCCCGGTATTGATTATAGTATTTTCTCCAATGGAACAATCTGCCTGAACAATTGCCCCGGCCATTATCTGAACGCCTTCGGAGACTTGGATATCTTCCGAAATAATAGCTCGTGGATGGATCAAAATCGGTACAGAAAAACTTGCCTCTTTAACTTTCTCGTATAACATCTTTCTTTGGCTGTTATCTCTAATACTCCCTACGGCAATACAAGCATTCTTGATTCCTTTAGCATATAACTGGGGGAGCAAATCATCATTACCTAAAACGGATATCCCTGAGACGGATGAGCCTACTTTAAACTGCGAGTCTAATATCCCGACGATTTCGTATTGTCCAGAGAGTCTGATAAGCTCTATCAAAACCCTGGCGTGCCCTCCGCCCCCTATTATTATAATCTTTTCCATCGGTTTTCTTACCTTGCCTATTGGAGAAAGTATCTACCCTAAATCTTGTCCCGGCTAATTCAATAAAGGCACCCACTTCAGATTAATCTTTTATGTCCTCGTAAGTAATGAGTTGGATACTTAGTTCCTGACAACTCTTCTTCCCTTCTTCCTTCATATTCACGGCCACAAAGATCATTTTAGGTAGGATACCGGTTATTTGTTCATAAAATTTGGCCTTACGATGCAGAATGGTTACATCCCCTGAGCCTGCTGATGATTTTATCTCTACCAGATAGTCCTCTCCATCCTTAATTAAGATATCTCCTTGTATCTCCTGAGGATAGCCAAAGACAAATCCATCCTTGTCCTGAACTTTCCACTCTTTTACCTCTGTTACCTTAAGATTTTTTAAGAAAAGCTCCTTTAGGGTATTCCTGATAGTAGATTCAGCAAAGATTCCCCATCGGGCACCGACCGTATCTATTTTTATGTTCACATCTCGCAGGCCCTTATTCATCGCTGTCTCCAATCTAATTTCTAAATCCCTTATCGCCTTTGATTGGAGTTCAAAGCCCTTACGCATTTCTTGAACCAAAGATTCAGTTCTAATTTCTAAATCCCTTATCGCCTTTGAGTGCAACTCAAAACCTTGGTGCATCTCGGAAACTAAGGTCTCAAACCGGCGGTCCATGGCTTCAAACCTGCGATCCATGGCTTCAAACCTGCGATTGGCTTCCTCTCGACTAATCCGAATTTCTTCTAAGACCTGTCTTAATTCATCTTTGGTAGCTAATGTCTCGCTCAAAACAACTGATACCTCACGCCTGAATTGAGCATCTTTTTTCAGAAGTAAGGGCAGCCTCTCCAGGATATGCCTTTCCTCTTCCTTTAATTTCAGCATTCTTCCGGGCATAATACCCTCCTTTGTAATTTAGAACGCTCTCGGATAAAACCTGTTCCTGACAAGTTCAGGAATTGTGCCTTGATTTTATTAGTCTCTACACACCACGAACTTTCCTTTTACCCCCAAGATTCTCTTCCTATTTTTGATTTTTGACTGCCGATTCCTGAGCCTGTCAGAAACAGGCCTTAGATTGGACATACCTGTTTTAAAACCAACTTTTAATCAAAAATCGTAAATCTTAAATCTAAAATCCCTGATTGATTACTCCTCTAATTTTATCCGAGAGGCTTCTTCAGTTGATAAAATATCTGCTATAATCATTGGTATTGGTTTCAGTTCTCGACGCAAAGGATCAAGAGACAAACCCAGTGCCTCCAGTGTAAAAGCACCTAATAGTATACTATCTCCCTCTTCACCAAATATCACATCTGCCCCCCCTATTTTATCTCTATACTTGAAAAGGGCAACTCCTTTTTTACGCATAATCTTGGTGCCATCTGCTAATCGAAATTCTTGTTCTGTTAATGGTTTAATTCCAAGTCTCTCTAATATCTGATGGGGGACTACTGAATAAATGGCACCCGAATCAATAAGAAACTCAAGTTTCTCTGTAACATCAGGAGCACTTACATTACCTACCTCCATCTCCAACACTGTCAGCCCCATTCTTCCCACCCTCTTTAGATAATTCTCTCGGATAAAACCTATTCCTGCCCCGTATTTAATACGGGGTCAGAAATTGAGCGTTGATTTTATTAGTCTTCACACACTGTGAACTTTCCTTTCATCCCCAAAACAGGCTTTAGATTAGACGTATCTACTCAAAATCAAGTTAAAAAAGTAAGCTCATTACAGATTATAGTGCTATGGGTTAAGTTTCATCTCCTTTTGTACCGACAGCGTCGGCATAAGAGCTTCCCCTCCCTTGATGGGAGGGGTTAGGGGAGGGTGAAATAACAAAATCTGCTATATAATTACCTATAGGTTCTTGTCTCCTGAACTTAAACCCTTCCAACTGTTTTGATCTCAATTGTCTCCATAGTAACATC
>JBFMHI010000036.1 GCA_040753085.1 bacterium
GTCCTAACCAAATAACACCTGAAAATTTCCTGTCGCTATCTGCTCTTGGTTAAATTTAACTGCAATTTTGCTACAAATCACTTCATCTTTTAGACGCAAGCTCTCACACTAAAGTGAACCGTCCCAATTTTGCTTTGTCTCCCAACTAACTGCTTAACTTAGTTTTGAGCATTTACAGGACTTTTACTAATAAAGATAGCACATCTCATCCTCAATGTCAAGGAAGATGGTTAGGCGAAAAGAGAAAAAATGCTTGCCAAATGAAGCAAAATAGATTAAACTTAGGGTGACTTGTAATGGAGGGGAGAGTTCAAAAGTAAGGACGAAGGGCCTATGTTAAATCTTTTTCGAGCCAACTATCTTACCAAAATTGCCGTTCCGATAACGGCTTTTCCTCGGGCTATCCCATATCTTTGGGGGGGAAAGATAGTCAACAAAATCAATTTACCCACCAAAATCACTCTCTTTCGATTATGGCTCATCCCTCTTTTTATTTTTGCCTTTATAATTAACGGTAATGTTATTACTAAAAGTTTCGCCGTGGGCCTGCTCACTCTTATTGCCGCCTCTGATATCCTGGACGGTTACCTGGCCAGGACTCGCCATGAAACTACTTTCCTGGGCGAAATTTTGGACCCTATTGCTGACAAGCTTCTTATTGTTAGCACCATGTGGGCCTTTCTCTTTAAGCTGGCAGATTTTCCTAAATATGCCTTTTTGGCTATTGTGTTTCGGGAAATCTATATGTTTGTGGGTCTAATGATAATTAAGGTCTTAAAAAGAAAGATGCTCAAGGTTTCAAGATTGGGGAAAATAACTAATTGTTTTCAGGTAGGCATGATATTTGGGTGGCTTTTGAAATCCTTCCTTAAAAACGGAATCTTCTTGAATGAAATGGTCGGGCTTATTACTGTCGCAGCCGTTATTTTGACTTTAGCTTCAGCCATAGATTATACCCTTTTGGCTTGCCAGTCGGGGATTTTTAAAAGGAATGTCAATTCTTCTTCGTGACTTAGTGTCTTGGTGGCTGAGTAGTTACAAGGAATGAACCATCAACCGGAATTCTTTAAGCAGATTCAGCAGGCAGGTCAGGGACATATCCTGCGTTTCTGGAATGAGCTGCCTGAGCCGGCCAGAGAGCGCCTTCTCAACCAGATAAGAACAATAGATTTTACCCTCCTGGCCAGACTTATTGAAGAGCATCTTAAATCTTTGGAATCAGCCGTGGCCCATAAGAAACTTGAGCCGACAGGGGTCATAACTTTGCCCGAGACAACCTCGGCGAAAAAAAGAAGGGCCGAGGCGCGTCAGGCTGGTGAGGCCGCCCTGCGTCAAGGCAAGGTGGCCTGTTTACTGGTTGCTGGAGGTCAGGCTTCGAGGCTGGGTTATGATGGACCTAAAGGGGCTTTTAAGGTCGGCCCTATTAGCGGTAAAAGTCTCTTTCAATTGTTTGGGGAGCGGATATTAGCTCTCAATCGAATATACCATACTCAGATCCCCTGGTATATTATGACCAGCGAGACTAATGATGGTCAGACCCGGGACTTTTTTGCCCAAAACCGATTCTTCGGCCTGCCTGAAGACATGGTCGGCTTTTTTAAACAGATGATGATGCCGGCCGTGGATTTTAACGGCCGATTGATCTTGTCTGACAAGGGCAATATATTTATGAACCCGGCTGGTAACGGCGTCTGCCCCCTGGCTCTTAAAAAGAGCGGAGCCCTGGAAGCCATGCAAGAAGAGGAGATTGAACATGTCTTCTATTTCCAGGTGGACAACGCCCTGGCTAATATAGCTGATCCGGTCTTTATCGGCTATCATATCCTGGATCAGACCGAGGTGTCAACCAAGGTAGTGGCTAAACTTTATCCTGAGGAAAAAATGGGCGTGGTCGGGCAGATCAATGGAAGGTTCGGCATAATTGAATACAGTGAATTGTCTGAAGAGCAGATGTATGCCAGGAAAGATAATGGCTCTCTGCGCTTTGGATATGGAACCATCGGCATATATGTCTTCAGCCGGGAGTTCCTGGAAAAGGTAGCCGAAGGCTTTAATCTGCCTTTCCATGCAGCCAGGAAAGCTATTCCTTGCCTGGACGAATCAGGGGGCTTGATACAACCAACCGCCCCGAACGGGATCAAATTCGAGACCTTCATCTTTGACATGCTGCCACAGGCCGGAAAGGCTTCGGCCATAGAAGTAGTCAGGGAAGAGGAATACTTGCCCCTTAAAAATAAAGAGGGGGAAAATTCACCGACCACGGTAACAAGGGGTTTGATAAACCTTTATGCCTTGTGGCTGGAAGCAGCGGAGATAAAGGTTCCCAGGGATGATCAAGGAGAAGTGGCCGGAGTAGTCGAAATTAGCCCGATCTTTGCCCTGGACAGGGAGTCTTTTGTCGAAAAGGTGGATAAAAATATTACCTTCGATGGAAGACTCTATATTGAGGGATAACAGGCACACATTTTCTGTCATTCCTGCGCAAGCAGAAATCCAGAAGCCCTGATATTACTGGATTCCCGCTTTGGCGGGAATGACGAGAGGTTATTGTAAAGTATTTGTATTTCAAGTGGTTATAAAAAAGTGCAAAAGTATAGGGATTGAAATAGGAAGTAAATAAAGAAAATTTCCTACTGCCCATTTCCTAATTTCCCATTTAAAAAGTGGGGTGAAGGAAAAGTTCGCGGTGTGTAATGACTAATAAAATCAACGCTCAATTCCTGAATCCCTGATTAAATCAGGAACAGGAACAGGTTTTATCCGAGACCGTTCTTAATAAAGGGGGTAAGATATGGCACAAAAAGAGAAACAACTAAGGGCCACTATTGATGAAAAGGTAGTCGATGGGGTCTATGTCAATATGGCTAATATTATGCATTCTCCATCCGAGTTTATTATGGATTTTGGCCGTTTAGTACCGGGTAAGCCTGAGGCTAAAATATTGAGTCGAATTATTACTACCCCCACCCACGCCAAACATCTTCTTAAGGCGCTGGAAGACAATATTTCTAATTACGAAAAGACCTATGGAAGTATCAAGATCAGCGAAGAGGATAAGCGGAAACTCGGTTTTTAGTGGCCGTGAACGTAATTATTCAGCCACTGATTAACACGGATTAGCACGGATAAAATAATTAAAAACAGACTTCTCCAAATAGCCAATGTAAGGGGGCTATTTTTTGGACATTTTGTCAGGTTTTTCCCCGACTTCACATAGAAGGTTTTGCCATAGGAAAGGCGAGTCTCCATCTGGTTTAGAGTTTCAATTGTCCAATTATTCGACTTTGGGGGTCTCCGTCCCCATAAATACTCATATCGCCAAACACCACGGTGAGGGAAATTGTAGAAGTCTGTAAATAAAGAAAAATCCCTACTTCTCATTTCCCATTTCTGAACTCCTGAACCTGTCAGGAACAGGCTCTGTCAGAGCCTGCCCTGATGGCCCCGTATTAAATACGGGGCAGGGAACAGGTTTTATCCGAACGCGTTCAAAATAAATTTAGTTATGCACCGAAGGTGTAAAGGAATTTAGCCGTAGGTTTCAACCTACGGAACATTGAATTGGAAATTAAGCCCTGCAGGGGCGAAGGAGAAAATTTTGTCAATGGGGGTGAAGGGAAAGTTCACGGTATGTAGAGGCTAATAAAATCAACGCTCAATTCCTGAACCTGTCAGGAACAGGTTTTATCCGAGAGCGTTCAGACTGATCAAAGGAGGAGAAAAAAATGAATATAGACTGGCCTAGAACCCTGATAGATGAGATAATGACCGATAAGCTGCTCATCGTGCCTGATGATGAAAGGGTCAGAACGGCAGCCCGAATAATGGAAGAATACCAGGTTGGCTCTCTCCTGGTTTGTAAGGAGGGAAAAACAATCGGTATCCTTACCGAAGCGGATATAGTTCGCTCCCTGATATCGACGGGTCTAAGCCTGGATGAAACAAGGGTTCAAACCATTATGAGCGGCCGCCGGCCGATTACCATCAGGCCTTACAGCACGATCGAGGAGGCGTATCTCTCTATGGCCCGTAACCGTATTCGTCATCTGATTGTAGTGGCGGAAAAAGTAGAGGAAGGCGAGGTGGAAGTAGGTATAGTCTCGGTGCGAGACATCCTCTATCCGAAGGAAGAAGTTGGAGAGGAAGTAGCCGCCCAGTGGCAGCAAGAAATAAAGTCGTGGATAAAAGGTTTTCCATGGACTCGAAGGGATCGGATAGAGAAGATAATGACTCGGAAACTGGTGATGGTGGAAGGTGATGAAAATATCCTGAAGGCATCGACGCTGATGGGAAGTAAGCAGATATCCACCCTCCTGATTAAGGAGGAAGATAAGGTGAAGGGGGTGCTTAGCGAAACAGATATAGTCCGCCGGGTAATAGCTAAGAGCCTGGATCCGGAGAAGACCAAAACTTCAGAGGTGATGACCGGCTTTCCAGTTACTATCAGCTCCAAGGATCCGATCGATCAGGCCTATTCTCTTATGGCTAATAAACGTATTCGCCATTTAGTGGTCACCAGCCGAGACCGGGTGGTAGGTATCATATCTGCCCGGGACCTGGTTTGTCTACCAGCTATGAAGATAAAGAGGGCCTGGAAAAAATAACGGGGCGATGGTCATTGTTTCGTCGTAACTATTCAGCCACAAAGCCACTAAGCCACGAAGAAAATAATGGAATAGCCCACGACATTACGGTAACTTTAGCTATTTATCGGGTTGTTGTTAGAAAAACTACGAAACACGCGAAAGACACGAAAGAGAAGAAAAACTAAAGACAGAACTTTTTCGCGTTTGTTCGCACCTTTCGTAGTTGGTTGTCTCTTAGTAAGCTTAAATACAGACACTTGAGAGTTGAGGCGATACTACGACTTTACAAGTAGATCGGCAATTTGGAACGATGTCCAATATTCTTTGAAGGCTCTCGGATAAAATTGTGGAGGTACCTTCTCAATTTAATAGTTCTCTAATAAATTGCAGATTTTCTTCTTCGTTATTACTAATTATTTGGCTGTTTTCTTCTCCCGGATCTTCTTCTAAATTATATAATACAATATTTCTTCGGTGGCTATTGTATTGATATTTTAAGGGCCAATCAATAATATTGAGATATTTATCCGAAAATGGCTGGACTAATAGAATTTTGCTTTTTGGTACTTCTTCTCCATTCAACTCCTTAATAAAAGAACGACTAAATTTATTAACAAAGTTTAGGCCAAAAAGGTCTAATATACTGGGCATAATATCCATCAGGCTATACCTGGTAGTAATAATCTTATTTTTATATTTCTCTTCATCTCCAATAATCATTATCGTCGAGGTGACAAAATTTTCTTCAAAAGCTCCTTTTCCCCCAAAGATATTATTCTCATGAAAACCGGCCGGCCAGCTATGATCTCCTGTTATTATTAAGGTGTAATTTTTTTCAGGAAAGATATTATTTATCTCTCTCCAGGCAACTTGTAGATATTGATCTTGCAAGAATGTGGTATTTATAAATCTTTCTCGAAAATTCTTCGGATATTTGTAGGGAACTATATCCTCGAAGCCAGGTGTAATATTAAATGGCCAATGATTTGTCGCCCCGATTGATAGGAATATAAAGTTATATTTTTCTTTTTTATTTTTCTGGAAATAATCGAAAGCTCTTTTATAAAAAATATCCCCTTTATACCCCCAACGATATAACACATCCTTTGGACCCATAATATCGACACCATGTACCTCATCAAAGTCTATATTAGTCATAAATTCGCCACTTCTGGTAAAGCTTAAGTGAAAACATTTCAGAAAAAAAGTCTTAAAGCCCATTCCTTTTAAAATTTTCGGTAAGGATAAAACTTGTTTGTCATATTCAGTAGCAACTAAACTTACATCAAAGGAACAAGGCAAGGAACAGAGCATATTTTCCTGGCCAAGTATTGTTTGGACGCTATTACCGTAAATTTTAGGAAAGAATATACCCTCTCGACTAATAGCCGTAAAATAGGGAGTGTTCCTTTCATTAACCAAATCTGCATTTAAGCTTTCTATTTGCAGGATAATGATGTTCTCAAGATATTTGGGCAGTTGTTCTTTATTAATTTTTCGCGCTTGCCCAATAATGTCATGTTTACGTTTAATAGAGTCTTGAATTAATTGGATATAATTACTTTGGTAATAGTCTATCACTTTATCTTTTTTAAAAATACTTTCGACAAAACAAATCAATTCATTATTAAGCTCCTGGCGATGAATAAGTTGAGGGGAAATGATAAATAATATTGGGATTATATAAAAAAATTTATTTTTAAAGTTTGGCCGAAATTTGTAGAGGATAAAAGAGTTTATCGAGGCCACCGAAAATACTACTGAAAATTGATAAATAAATCGAGGCACAATATCATCTATCTCACCAAGATTTCTCAACAAAAAAGAAGAATCCAGTTTAGTATCAGTGAAAATGTAATATCCGGCTAAAATTGAATAAAAAAGGTAAATCAGATTGGCCATTGGGAAGGTAATAATTTTATTTTTAAACACGTATAATACCAAAATTATGCTTATAAGCTGGAGCCATTTATATATTTCCAAAAATAGACTGCCGGAATATAAAGCTAACATCCAGATAAGAGGAATGTTTACAATCAAAAAGAAAAATAAGGCTATAACTTTAAGACTGAAAAATATTAAATTTTTGTTATACATAGCGCGGCCTCCCGCTGCAACCAAATAGTCCTCGATGCTCGATGCTTGATTCTCGATACTTGATGCTCGATGCTCGATGCTTGATGCGGGTAAAGGATCCAGTGTCCAGTATCGAATATCCAGTATCGAGGATCGAGCATCGAGCCTCATGTAACATTCTCGCGGATAGCGCAAATGTTGCGGGGTAATAGTATATTTACCCTCTAATCTTTGATCTTTTGTAATTGTTTAGCCCCCGAGATACAAAAGATTAAATCCCCTTACCACTAAGTTCGGTGATTACTTTAAGGACTACCGGGCCAAGGACCACGATAAAGATGGTAGGAAAGATAAAGAAGACCATAGGGAAGAGCATTTTCAAGGGGGCTTTCATAGCCAGTTCTTCTATTTTTTGTCGGCGTCTGGTGCGCATTTGTCCTGCCTGAATCCTCAAGACGTTAGCGATGGCTATCCCTAATTGTTCCGCCTGAACAATAGCATTAATAAACATTTCCAGGTCATCGACCCCACAACGCTTACTGGCATCTTTGAGGGCATCCTTTCTGGGTCTGCCGACGGTGATTTCATCCAGGGCCTTCTTGAATTCATCAGAAAGAGGCCCTCTGAATTTTTCAACCACCCGGCCTAAGGCCATATCAAACCCTAAACCGGCTTCCACACTGACGCAAAGTAAATCAAGACAATCGGGGAGACCTTTGCGGACGGCTTTTTGTCTCTTGCTAATAAGCCTGCCCAGATAAAACTTGGGCACGACAAATCCCAAACCGACGCCGGCAGCAGTAAAGGCTATTAAAAAAGGCAAAGGAGCTTTAAAAAGCACACAAATTAATCCGGCTAGCCCGAAAAGAATAAGGGCGGCTAAAAGCTGGATGGCTCTGAACTCACCGGCGACAAGTTTACCGGGATTACCGGCTAAGAGTAACCTTTCATCCAGGCCGGTGGAAGCCACCGAGGCCTTAGGACGACTGAATCGCTCGGCTATCTTGGAAATATAAGGCCGAATGATCCGCTCGAAAAATGGTTTTTCCAGCTCTTCTACCTCTCCTGGCTTTTGCTTTTTTTCTTTAACCTGCGAGATGGAGTCAAGTCTTTCCAAAATCTTGTTTTTTCGCGACTGGACCGTGCCTAAGATAAGGAGAAAGACAGTCGTCGTAAACATAAAAATAATGGCTAAGATAAGTAGATTCATCTTGAAACACCCCTGCGAATTGCGGATCTCGGATTGCAGATTGCAGAATGGAAAAGTCTGCCATCCACCCTCTGCTTCATTTCATTCTTCTTGACATTTAAAGGTGCCTGTAGTATAATATGAGCCGGGTTAAAGAAGCTACATATGGAGGGTGGCACCATGCCGGTGCGTGGCTTCGGCTGAAACCCGAAGGGGTCTTTTGGGATCGGGTTCGACTCCCACACCCTCCGCTAAAAAAATCTTGACAAAGTCCTAAATCTATGGCATAATTATAATAGGGTTTCAGCCGAGGTCACAACCGAAAGTTGTGTCCCCAAACAGCCATGTTCAGAGAAAATGAACGTGGCTGTTTTTTTGATGTGGTTCAAACAACCAGGTAGATTGGGTTAAATAAAATCCAACAAAATACTAATCTGCAATCCGAAATCCGAAATCAGTTAAACCTCGATGGCGATAATCTTTCTGACCAGCATAATCCCCATCGCCTGCATAAAAAGTCCCGTGCCGATCATAAACCAGCCCAGTTTTTCTGTAAAGAGGAGCTTCATCATGTCAGGCTGAAGCAGATAGAGAATAAATCCGATACAGAAGGGGAGGAGCGAGATTATCCACCCTGACATCCGACCCTGGGCCGTCAAAGTCTTGATTTCCCCTTTAAGTCTAATCCGTTCACGGATGGTCTGAGCGATGTTATCCAGGACTTCGGAAAGATTTCCTCCCACCCGGCGCTGGATAAGAACAGCCGTTACAATCAGATCAAGATCATCGCTTTCTATTCGAGACGTGAGATCAGTTAGGGCCTTCTCCAGAGGCACCCCAAGGCTATCCTCTCGTAAGACCTTTTTAAATTCATCCGACATAGGGGGCAAGGTCTCATAAGCCACTGTCGCCATGGCCTGCACAAAGCTATGTCCGGCCCGAAGGGAATTAGAAAGGAGGGTCAGGCAGTCGCCTAATTGACCATTAAAGGCCTTCGTCCTCTTGTTCTTGAGGCGATTAAGATATCGCCCGGGCAAATAGAAACCCACCATAGCCCCTATTAAGCCTATATAAATCTTCCCCCCGGAGAAAATAATCCCCAGAACACCTCCCACTAAAACAGCTAAGCCAATAATAACCATAAACTCACCGGGTCGGAGAAGCAAACCGGCTTTGACCAGTTTTGTCTCAATTTTGGCCTCATATCGTTCAAAGAGGCTCATACCTTCCAGGATATCTCCAATCCGCTGTAATATCTTGAACTGGTCCCTTTTGGTAGAGACTCCGTTAATTTTCTCCTGAGCCGCCAGCTGATCTACATAAGAGGTGTCTACATAAGGGCGGAGTCGCTCTTTTAATTCTGATTTAGCCCACATGACACAAACTCCTTTTCAGAACACATAATACAGGGCTCTGTTTCTGGGCGCTGTGCTCTGTGTTCTTTTTATCTGAGGTAACCGTTCAGCCACTGATTGACACGGATTAGCACGGATAAATAATTCGAGGACAGAAGGCGGAGTTGTAGGGACAAAGCTTGTCCCTGTCCGTTCCATAGGCGGACAACCACAAGGGTTGTCCCTACAACCTAATCACGGACACGACTCCCGGACACGGTTCACGGAAATCCGTGTTTCATCTGTGTGCATCCGTGGCTGAACGGTTACTATCTGATAAAGGTTTCCGTCGGCAGATCGATTCCCTTCTCGGTAAATTTATGATAAAACTTAGGTCTGATCCCGGTGGGGTGGACCTCTCCAAGAACTTTGCCATCTTCACCTATTCCTTTTTGCTCGAAGACAAAGACATCTTGAAGTAGAATCACCTCACCCTCCATGCCCTGAACCTCTGAGATCTTGGTAATCTTTCTACTCCCATCCTGGAGCCGGCTTTGCTGGACGATCAAGTTTATGGCCGAGGCAATCTGTTCTTTTATAGCCTGCATAGGCAGTTCCATTCCGGCCATCAGAACCATAGTAGATATCCTGGCCAGGGCATCCCTGGGGGAATTGGCATGCACCGTGGTCAGGGAGCCGTCATGCCCGGTATTCATAGCCTGAAGCATATCCAGGGCCTCTCCTGATCTGACCTCACCCACAATAATCCGGTCCGGTCTCATCCTCAGGGAGTTTCTGACCAGATCGCGAACCGTTACGGCACCCTTGCCTTCAATATTAGGCGGCCTTGTCTCCAAACGAACCGTGTGTTCTTGATGGAGTTGTAATTCAGCCGCATCTTCAACCGTAATAATTCTCTCCTCCGGAGGAATAAAGGAAGAAAGCACATTGAGGGTGGTGGTTTTTCCTGAACCTGTCCCGCCAGAAACAACAATATTCAACCTGGCCCGAACGCAGGCCGAGAGAAAATTTATCATCTTTTTAGTCACTGATCCAAACCTGATGAGGTCATCCGCCTGAAGCTTCTCCTGGAAAAACTTCCGGATAGTCAGAGAAGGCCCATCAATGGCCAGAGGCGGTATAATGGCATTCACCCTGGAACCGTCCCGAAGTCTGGCATCCACATAAGGACTTGATTCATCAATCCTTCTCCCAATAGGAGAGACAATCTTTTCAATGATATGCAAGACATGTTGATCATCCTTGAAGGTTACGTTGGTATGTTCCAATCGGCCTTTACGTTCAATGTAAACATTTTGGTAACCGTTAACCATAACTTCAGTGATAGATGGATCTTGGAGTAGCGGCTCAATAGGCCCCAAACCAAGAATCTCATGAATAAGATCGTCTAAAAGCTTGTCATGTTCGGCCCGGGTATAAGAGATATGCTCCTCGGAACTAACCTCAATAATAAAATCCTCTACCTGTTCGGCCAGGAGCCTTCGTTTTAGTTCCTCATCCTGTTCCTTGAGAAGCTCGGCATCCGCTTCCTCCACAATCTTGTCATAGACCTTGGCCCTGAGATTAGCTAAAGGATTGGTCGGCTCTTTCTCCACTACCCGTCGAGGTGCAGATCCCTTGTCTTTTTGCTGATGAATATTTCTGGCTTCCTCTAATCTTTTTAACAGGGACATATCTTTCACCTCTGCCTTTTCAAGTTTCGAGTTTCGAGTTTCGAGTTCATTTTTCATCTCGTTCCCGTAACTGTGCCCCCGTAATCAGGTAATCAGGTAATCGGTAATATAACTATTCAGCCACTAAGGCACAAAGATTACAAATAATAGCACACGGATTACACGGATGAAACGGATTGACACGGATAAAAATTTATGTAACTACTCAGCCACTAAGGCACAAAGACACAACCTCGATGCTCGATACTGGATGCTCGATGCTGGTGAAGTATCGAGGATCGAGCATCGAGCATCGAGCATCGAGTATCGAGCATCGAGCATCCAGCATCATGTGATGAATGGTTACTATTTTTTCTCTCCCTCATGATTATTCAACTCGTAGCTAATGGCATAGAGAAAAATGGTGTTAGCAAAAAGTAGCAAGATGATGACCAGGGAAATAGCCAGGATCATAATATCCGCATGACCCCCCATATTAAAGGAAAATCCCAAGGCCAGCCCTAAAAGCCCAATCGCCGCCGCAATAAAAGTAACAATAGCTATCCTAAATCTTCCTTTGGTTTTTTGCATAATATCTCACCCCCTTTAGTCAGATGCCAGAAGTCTCCTCTGTCTTCTGTCTTCTACCCCCTCCTATTCAAATCTGATCAAGGCTGAAACCCGGTGAGTATCCGGAAGGCCTTCATTATATTGGAAGGAGTAATCAAGCTGCCATGATTTATAATTTACTCCGGTTCCGAAGGATAAGAGAATCTGCCGCTTCTTTTCTAAGACACTGCTGCCTCCGGTCCTGAAGCTAAGCTCGATTTCTTTACCTGCCTTAAGTCGATATTCTCCTCCCATAGCCGCTTTTTTAAGCAGGCTATCTTGTTCTCCACTTACTTGTGTCCCTAAGGTCAAATAGGCGCTATTCCAGGCCAGACCTAAATCGACCTGCCAGGGAAGATGTTCTTCCCTCTCAGTATCCCACTTCAGGCGGCTTATTATATCCCGGATTATGACGCCTACCGAAATGCTATCAATGGGCTTATAGATAAGGCCGATATCTGCGCCGTATCCTCTGGCTTTGCCTCCCTCTATATCGAAATCGGAATCTTCTTGCAAATACTTAGCATTTACTCCCATGGAAAGCGAAGGATTAACTGTTTTGGCATAAGAGAGGAGATATTCCAGCTCTTCCCAGGAACGGTGTTTTGAATCAATACTGGCCCTGGAAAAAGCTGAGGCCCCTTTAACCGTAGAATTGGTCGCAATGGAAAGGAACTCCTCGCTAATCAGATCAAGAGAGAATAGATCAGTATGCATAAAGGAGATTTGGTGGGAGACAAGCTGGGTTAACCCGGCCGGATTGTAATAAGCCCCGCTGGCATCGTTGGCCAAGGCCACATAAGCCTGGCCCATCCCGGCCGCCCGAACCCCCAGCCCGGAGAAATCAAATGCCCCCCTCGGCGCCTTATTAGCGGCTGCCGGACCAACCAGACTAAACCAAACCACCACTGTTATGGCTAAACACTTCCTCATTTTTGTCGTCACCTCGCTTTTTTGGTCTTGTTCATCGTTTCGGCTACTCTAAGGACGGTCCACGGTTCATGGTCAATAGCCGGCGAGCTACCGTCTATGGACTAGGTGGACTATGTGGACTGGGTAGACCGTAGACTCTATCCCCACTGGCTCAAACAATGAACCAGGCCCTATTGGCTCATTCTCATCTTATCACGGCCACCAGCCGGTGAACCGTGGCCTTCTCTTCTTGCTTAGAAACCTCTATTCTAATGATATAAAGCCCATTATATACTATCCGGCCATCCTCATCTCGGCCGTCCCAGCCAAAGGTCTGGCCGTCTTCTATCCGGCGGACTTGATCCCCGGATAGCCCATAGACCCGAATACTGTAATAATCGGCGCCTTCAAGGCCATCAATAGTTACTTCCTCTCCGCGGTCCGGATTGAAGGACTCGGCCGAGAGGGTCAGGATATCCTCCAGACGGCCTTCTTCAATGGGCGCCGGATAAGCTAAGGTGTAAGCGGCGGCCAATCTGGTTATTCTGACCGAAAGGGCCTCGAAGTCCGGATCAAAGGCAGCTTCCCCAAGAGCCTGCCAGATACGATTGCTGCTGGTATAAGCATAAACAGCCAGGTCTCTCTTGCTCACGCCTAAGAGGAAATCACTTCCCTGATAGGGAAGAATCAACTTGATGGGTTGGGTGAACTCCCAACCTTCTATATTCTGCGAGGGATTCTGAGCATTATAAAACCTGATTATCTTACCCAAGGGCCTAATTTCAGTAGGTAGCGGCTGAATAGAAGAGACCTCGGCTACTAATAAATTGCTGAGATCATAGGACGGCTGCTGAACAAGACTGGTGCCCGGATAGATAGTGCCGTATAATTGCCCTTGGTAAGTAATCAGGATATTAGCCGAAAGATCAAGCTCGAAATCAAAGGTATAGATGGCGGCGGCGCCACTTATATCTTTGGGATACACCACAATAGTATAAGTTCCAGATGAGGTCAGATTGACCGTTGGTTGAAAGATAAGCTCTGAGTTCTTTTGGTCCCCTTCCAGGTTCCCGAGTATTTTATTTCCCTGTTTATCCTGGAGGTAAAGATCGGATCTATCCAGGTCAACGCCGGAACCGGTTGGACCATCATTCAGTTGAACCGATACCTCGGTTATTGGCTCGGTCAGGGGCGGGTCATTGGGTTCAAGGGGATGATGGTTGATATAGACGCCACTTACCTTTGGGGCGCTTCGATCCTCAATAGTAAAGGTATATTCAATCTCCTCTTTATTCCCCAGCTTATCCCGGGCAATAATGTGGACAGTGTATACTCCTGATAGCCTCAGGTGACCGCCGGGTATATCGAACCCTTCTAATTTTAAGATACTATCACCATAAGGCATTAACCTGGCCGGAATGCTTACCCCCAGGGGATCAAGAAGCTGGATGGAGGAGGCGATAAAGTCCACCCCACATCCCTCATCCTCTAACCCCACCGAAATTTCAGTCACCGGCTTAAGAGTGGGGTCTACGATCTCATCTTTATTTGGTTTAAAAGAGGAGATGACCGGCGGCTGATTATCCGTCCCCGGCCCCTTAACTCTTTTTATGGTCACTGATTTGGTTACCGGCTCGGCTGAAAGCCCATAGCCCACAGGTCGCAAAGGTTCCATATGCCATTTTTCCGCTACAATAATACCACTTTCTTTGACGTAGGCGACAAAGAGAATCTTGTAAGAGAGAAGTTGAGACTGAAGGGTAAGAGAATATGTTCCATCGGGTGTATTTTCTGCATCCCAGCCCACACTGAATTTTTTGGTATAGTAGGAACGTCCACGATCATCCGTATACGGACCGTTGAGAGGGAGAAGGGTATCCCAGTCATTAGTTTTATTCTCATCGGAGACATCCAGAAGGTCGCTGAACCCTAATTCAAAGCCATCTGGTGCCAGCCAGACCCCGTTTTGGTCCACTGGCCAGTCCCAGGGGGCGTAATCGGTATCTCCATCTTCCGTCAGATCGTGCGGAAAGGTAAAGCCTTCATATCCTTCTCTATGAACCTTTAATCCAACCAGGACATAGGGCCTGGGATCCTTTGATCCGGTCCCTTTAGTTCCTAAAAAGTAATTATTCGGAAAATCTAATACCTTGAGTTGATCCGGTGTAGCCCAGAGAAAGAGATCAAAGGTTATCTCTGTAAAATCAGCTACTTCATCATCGTCGGGAGAAAATGGATTAGGGGAAATGAGACTATTGGTCATCTCCAATTTAACCGTCGAAAGAACGATATTACCTATCACCGGCGGATCGCTTTCATTACCATATTGATTGACCGCCGTAATCACATAGGTATATTTATTATCAGGATAAGGCCTAAGATCATCCTTCAGTCCATCCCAGGTGGCCTGATTGGCCCCGGCTTTCCCCGGCACAGAACCGATAATTTCTACCGGCGTATCAGGCGAGGTAAGGTAGCCCAAATAAGATTCGTATATCTTGATGGTAACCTGCCCGCTTTCACTCAAGGTATAGTTGATCTTGGCACCTGGTGAGCCTTGCGGCGGCACGGTGGTGGGGTCAAAAGGGAGGGGAAAGACAGAGTCATTGGATATAAGTGGTCTGGAGGCATAAATGGTCACCTTTTCTTCGGCCTGTTTGGTTAACTTTTGATCAGGTGTTTCCAGGTAGAAAAAGACATAGCCGTTCTTGATAGAGTCACCCTCACTGATGCGATAATCCCTGGCGTAAATCCGATCATTGGCCGTGGTGTCTCCATTGGAGCCATCATCGTAGAGCTGGATACCCTCGTGAATGCTGGCTATCCCAACGGTAACCAGGCCGGGTCCATCCACCCAGGCCGTGAAATGGATAGTATCGCCGATGTTTAGTGGCTCCTGAGCCGTATCCCAACTAACCTCAACCTTAGTGATCTCGGCCAGGGAAACGACCGGGAAAATCAACAAGGCTAAAACGAGCACTATCATCCTACTTTGTTTCATGTTATTTGCCTCCCTATTTTAGTCAGCGATCAGCCCTTAAGAGTCAGTCAAAAGACTCCATCAGGCATAAGCCTTGGCCGGCATATCAATGTATGCTCGATGTTCGATGCTCGATGCTCGATGTTCGATGCTCGATGCTCGATACTGGTAAAAGATCGAGCATCGAGGATCGAGGTTAGTAATAATACCAGATAGACTTATAGTCTTCTAAATCCTCGCCCCTTTTTTTCAGTTCTTCCAGGTAATCATAAATAGATACATCTATGCCCACATAAGTGCCTGTGGGTGATATATTCTTGTCCCAGGGATGAAATCTATAGACCCTTCTTCCGTCAGGCAGGATGCTGATAATTCTGTGATGCTGCCAGCCTCGGAGGTAGTGTTTACCCCATCGAGGCAGGTTATAGACCGCTTCATCAGTCCTGGCTATGCCGGGCAAAAGCCTTGTCTCCTCCTGCTGCTCCTGTTGCAGTCGGGCAATAGGCACCCGCATTTTGTTCAACTCTTCTTTTCCTTTCATGTTAAAGGTATAATAGGGATCGACACCGACTAATCGGAGCAGTCTTCGTAAGGCGGCGCTTTCAAATTTACGGCTGTTCTCCACGGAATAAACCTCCTGATTATACACTCCGATGCCTTGTTGTCTAATCTTACGGACTACCTCAACCGTATCCTCTGTAATCTCATAGACATGCTCAAAATGCGTCACCACGCATACCTCACGCCGGCCCGGCTGGTGATAGCTGCTGATAAGCGCTACTAATTCATCAGTTATCCTTTGAGGCAGAACCACGGGCGTTCTGGTGCCCAGGCGAATCCTTTCGATATGATCAATCTTGCTTAATTCATCCAATACGTATTTGATCTTATTATCTCCCATAACAAAGGGGTCTCCACCTGTTACCAGGACCTCAATGATCGCCGGATGCTGCCTGATCCAATCTATGGCCTTATCGAGTTTATCACGCGGGGCCAGGGCGCCTGGAGCCAACACCTCTTTGATCTCCCAATTTCTCTGGCAATAAGTGCATATCTGGGCACAGGTGTTGTATGGCTTCAGAATAACAATCATGGGATAGCGTCTAATGATCAAATCTATGGGCGAGGTATCGTGCTCTAACATGAAGTCGAAATAGGTCTCGTGTTTTTCCCGGCCGGCTATCATCGCCTGAATATAATATTTTATAGGAATTACCTGGGCCCTGGTGGCATGATCATAAGTCCGGTCAGCGGATTTATCCAGGAGAGAGGCATAATAAGGCGTTATCCCAAAGGGAATATGATTTTCTCTGGCCAGGTCGATGGCCTCGATCTCATCCTCGGTCAGGTCAATCAAGCTGCCTAAGGTCTTGGAATCGGTGATGACATGGCTTAGATGCCATCGGTAATTCTGCCAATCGGCAGAAGAAGCGCCAAAATAGGCCATGATCCTGGCCTTGTTCTCTTTCCGGACCTCTTTAACCCATTCCTCAAGACCTGAAGGATATCTTTTCATAAATCTAAAGGCGACTTCGGCTAATTTATCCAAATGGCTTGATCGTTCTATGGCCGCCTCTCGTCCTTCTGAGCTCAGATACAAAGGCAGCTCGCCTTCGTATATCCCCGGATGGTCGCTTATACCCAGAAAAATATGTTTAAACTCTTCCACAAAGCCGGGCGTGATCCCCTCCACCTCTTTTCCCTGAATAATTTCCCACAGCGCCTTCAGAGCGCTGAAATTACTTAATCGTTCATTTTGGGGGTCGGAAATATTCCGCAAGACATTAATAGCATATTTAATCAGGGTAAGTTTTAGGGGATTGAGTTCTCTCTTTTGTCCTTCAAGACATATTTCCCTCTGGCTAAGATAAAGCAAGAGTCTCGCCCGGGCTATCTCCGGGGTCTCGCTTTCCAATATAATCTGGTAGATTTCAGGATTGGCCTCTTTAAGCCTCAAATACATTTAATCACCTCTTCCTCAAGGAAAAATTCTGGGCGTCTTATCATTTCTTGGATGTAAAGAACTGCTTAATCCATCCCTTCTTCTTTTGAGCCCCCTCCTCTCCTCCAATGATCTTGCTGGCTAACTCCTCTATTCTCTCGGTTACCTTCTCCTTTTCATACCCCAGAACAAAAGGGACCCCTTCGTTAATAGAAGGGATGATCCTTCGGCCGTCACTGGGAATATGGCCCAGGATAGGATAATCCAGGGCCTCCTCCACCTCAGGGGGGGTAATCCCCATATGGGTTTCGGTTCGGTTGAGGACGAGGGAAACCTTGTCTTTAAAGCCAAGAGACTCCACAATATCAAGACCCAGTCTGGCATTCTTGATAGCCGGAAGGTCCAGGGTAAAGACAAATAGGATTAGATTAGACAGGTTGAAAGCCGCAATAAGACTATCATGCAGATACTTAGGACTATCAATAATGATAAAGTTATAGTTTAACTTGAGGACATTAATGATTTCCTCTATGTGTGCCCCGTTGACTAATTCGGCCTGCTCCGGCTTAAGGGGCGCGGCTAAAAGCCTTAGACCAGAGTCGTGCTTGATAAGATAGGATTCCAAAAGGCCCTCCTCCAGTCTGCCTTGTTCGGAGATTTCCTTAACCAGGCCGGCTATGGTCCTGGTTGGGGTCAAGTTAAGCATCACGGCACAGTCACCAAATTGGAGATCCAGGTCCAATAAAGCCACCTTTTCTCCTCCCTCTTGAAGCATCTTAGCCAGCATAACCGCCAGATTAACAGAAAGAAGTGTTCCTCCTGAACCACCCTTAGTGCTGAATAAAGTGACTATCTTATGCCGTGCCTCCGGAGGCAGGGCAGATGGGGCAGCCTTGATATATTCTCTCTCTTTCTCCTGAATTTTCACTATCCTCCGAAGGGTTCCGGCTAATTTCTCCTGACTGATAGGTTGAGTAAGCAAACCCCTTGCCCCGGCCAACATTGCCTCCTGGATTTGCTGAGAGGAAAGTTCCTGATCCGATATAATGATAAGGCCTACCTCTGGAATTTCTTCTACCAGGCCTTCGGTCAACTTCATTCCACCTTCTTCCCCCTCCAGGGCAATATTGAGAAAGATTATATCAGGTCGGGTCTTGATAGCCGAAGCGACGACATCTTCTGTTTTGTCTATTTCAGCCACGACTTCTACCTCATCGGCTACATTAAAGAGAAGCTTCTTTAAATTGATTCTGGCCTGGGTTGATCCTTCGGCTATCAAAACCCGGATAGTAGAATGTTCGTTCATTACTTTCTCCTTTGTATATAGTTTCGGGTTTCGAAACTTATTTTACCTGTTCTTTCAATTGTTTAATTCTCTCCGTCTCATTAGGCACGATGTTAGGCTCTTTTATCTCCTCCAGATACCCGGAAGAGATGATCTGAGGCGTAATCATTAGCGCTAATTCCTTACGTTCGTCAGTTTCCTGGCGATTAAAGAATAGATTACCTACTACCGGTAGGTGACTCAAGATCGGCACTTCATCTAATTTTTTGGCTTGAGACCGATTAACCAATCCCCCCAGGATAATGGTCTCGCCATCCTTAACGGTTACAGCCGTAGAAACCTTTTTCTCTAAAAAGGCCGGATGGGCATCGACCGCATTGGCCCAATCCAGCTCAGAGATACTTGATTCTATCTTGAGGTTGATATTCTTTAGCTGATCTACCAATGGGGTTATCCTAAGTTGAATCCCGTAATCGACCCACTCAATGTCCGTGACCCGTTTATTAGCTTCAACCTCGGTGGTACTGGGAATAGGCACCCGACCGCCCATATTGACATAAGCCTCTTGACCGCTAAGGGCAACCAACCTGGGCGCAGAGATAATCTTAAGCTCACCCTTACTGTCTAAGGCCTGAATCATAGCCCAGATATCCAAGGCTTCTCCCAGAGATGTTCGGGCCAGTTGAATATTGAAGGTGTCCTTAAAAAGATTAGGCCCAACCACCTCAACTGAGGTAGATGGATCCTGCTTTCTAAATCTGGAACTCCAATTTACGCCTAATTCATCTAACAGATTTCGGGTAACCTCAATAAGCTCTAATTTAACCAGAATCTGAACCGGACCAACTACTTCGACCAGGTTGACCACTTTCTCCTTAAGAAATTTAGCCAGGATCTCGGCCTTTTCGCGGTCGTGTTGAGTGGCCACACTTCCTTCCAGGACAAGACCATCTCCCAGCTTGACAAAGGTCACCCCTTCCAGCCCCGGAATCTCCTTGATCTGATCGATAGGACTGGGCGATGGTTGTGAGACCTGGAGCAATAGGGCCTCTTCTTCTAATGATTTTTTTTCAGCTACCCGGATAAGGTTTACCACTGATTTTCCAAAGGATTCGGCTATGGTCTGGGCTAGACCCCTCTTCTCCTCATTTAGAACTACCCCTTCCAGCACAATACTCCCCCCGATGATAGTCGTCTTGACTGCCTCCAGCCCCTCAATCTGATTTATCTCATTAAGAGCAGGGGTCTTCTCTCTAACCCTGATCCGGTATTGCGTCCGTCCGGATTCAGTCCAGACATGAAGAGAGGTATCTCCGGGGGTTTTGCCATTAAGCAGGATTTCATTATCCGAGATAACCGTGGCGTCGGCCACCGTTGAATTGCCAATGGCAATCCTGCTGATGCCCTTGATACGAATAACGATAGAATCACCTTCTTTGACCACCCACTCTTTCTCTTCCGAATGCGCCATAACTGCGCCGAGGCAGAAAAAGAATATGACCATAATAAGAATGCCGGCTTTTTTCATTTTTGTCTATCCTCCTTTATTTCGTAAATTGTGGTTAGTGAGTCGTGACTCGTCTCCTCTATCCCTGAATCGCCATCCCCCATCCCCGATTCATGCTCCTCTATAAGTGGTGGCTTAATGATCTTTTCTTCTTTAACAATTCCCCGGTAAATCTCTATTTCTTTTTCACTTTTAGCCTCTTTTAAATTCGGAATGACCTTGATAAGGCTAATTACTCGCTCATATTCCGATTCGGCCAATGACCGGGCCAACTGAACCTCGGCTTCAGTGGCCACCTCGCCTTTTAAAATAAGGGTGTCCCCAATCATCTGCGTGGCGACCATCTCCAGCCCTTCTACTTTTTTAAGGTCGGACAAGGGTTCAGTAATTCGAATAAGATTTACTACCTCCTTGCCAAAAGAATGGGCCAGTTTTTCAGCTATCGCCGCCTTCTCTTTGGTCCTGACTTCTCCTGATAAGACAATACTCTCCTTTAAGGTATAGGCCCTTACGGCCTCCAGACCCTCGATTTTCCTGATCTCATGAATGGGCAGGCTGTCTTCCAATACCCTGATCCGGTGAGGTATGATCCCTGTAGGCACCCAAACATGAAGGGATGTCTCGCCTCCCTTTTTTCCATTAATCAGGATTTCCTCAGGTGAGACCATGGCCGCATCAGCAATATCCGGATTCCCGATAGCAATCCGGGTTATATCCTTAATCCGGATGATAATGGAATCTCCCGCGCCGACTACCCATTCTTTGGCCCAGACCAGGGAAGGCAGCATAAGGAAAGTTAAGATTAATAAGATCGCCTTCGCTTTGAGTTTCGAGTTTCGAGTTTTAAGTTTCGAGTTCATTTTGGCCTCCTTAATTTCCGGCCCGTCTTAGGTGATTTTAGATTACCGGTTATTCTCTCAGGTGTTTAGGCTGAAGGCTGAAGGCTGTCAGTCTATCTACCTGAGTAGTTACGTTATTCTTAACCGATAGTTGATAACCGATTACCCGGCTTGTAACCGTTCAGCCACAGATGCACACAGATGAAACACGGAAAATCCGTGAGCCGTGTCCGTGATTAGAGTCTGTTCTTAGGCTGTAGGGACAACCCTTGTGGTTGTCCGTCTACGGAACGGACATGGACAAGCACGGACAGGGACAAGCCCTGTCCCTACACTTCCGCCTTCTGTCCTGTGTTATTTATCCGTGCTAATTCGTGCATACCTGAACGGTTACCCCGGCTTTACCCCGATTTATTCAGAAGACACCTCTTTTTCCGTCCGCTTAGTCCCATCGTATATCTCTATCTTACCGGCCGAAAGATGCTGTTTTCCAAAGAGGTCTTGTGGGGTTGCCCCCGGCGTCCAGGTCTGAGCCAGGCTGTCCGGATTGCGAAGGATAAGTCTGAATCGCATGGCCTTATCCGCACCCAGGATAAGCCTTTCCGCCTCGGTTGGAGTAACGGCCAGAGTAACGGTTTCAAAGGCTGCCGGGGGTTTACCCTCTTCCGCTTTTTTTTCATTTAAAGACTGATAAGTTTGACCGGTAGCCATTACCTGGGCATTTTGAACGATAATTTTAGCTACATCCTCGCCGGCAAAATTCTCGGAAAAGGTTCCGATGACATCAACTATATCCCCTGGTTTGACCAGATAAGAAACAGCTCCCGTACTGTCAACTACAATAGTTACGGCCCTTCGTCCCGGGGGGATCACATAAGAGAGACGATTGCCGGAATACATCTGGGGCCGCAAGATGGGTGAGCCGGCGCTGATGGCTACCCGGCTGAATTGTCCCTCCACTTCATCCATAGAAGAGAAGGTGTCCGGATTGACCATCTCGGGATCCATATTCTTTACCGCTAACATAGAGGCGTCTATCATGTGTTTGGCCGGGATATCCCTCACGGCATAAACTACCGCCACCTGGATGGCCGCTTCTTCTTTCGGCAAAGGAGGCGGAGCTTTCTCCGCCCCGGTAAAATAAAGATAAGCCAGTCCTGTAGTTATTAAACTAATTAATATGGCCACTATAATGAAACCTTTTCCTCTCATTTATCTCACCCCCGTTAGGAATTTTGGATTGAAGAATTTGTAACTCCTCAGCCACTAAGGCACAAAGACACAACCTCGATGCTCGATGCTCGATGCTGGTAAAGGATCCCGTATCCAGGATCGAGCATCCAGCATCGAGGATCCAGCATCATGTGATGAACGGTTACGAAGATTTTTATGTCGCCATCCGCCATCTGATTAGTCATCATCCGGTTGGTAGGACGTTATGATTTTTGTTTCCGGCAATTCACCCTCTGCCCCCTCTTCATCATCTACAATGGTTTTGGCTCTGAGATTAAAATCTTTTTTGAGTTCCCGCATATCTCTGGCCCAAGCACATTTATTGCCTTTTTTGATTATAGTGGTAGGCGCTATGAGGCCTTCTCGAGTCCATTTTTTTAAGGTATCAATATCTACCGGGCCGTATTCCTTACCGCTGACAATAGCATAATACCCCGGCACCTCTGCCTCTTTCTTCTCTGGTATTTCTCCCATTTGTCCACAGCCTGAGAAAAAAATCAGGGTAAATACGACCAGCCATACCGGCGCTTTAAACATGGCTAACCTTCTTTCGTAACCGTTCAGCCACAGATGCACACAGATGAAACACGGAAAATCCGTGAGCCGTGTCCGTGATTCGGGTCTGTCCTTAGGCTGTAGGGACAACCCTTGTGGTTGTCCGTCTACGGAACGGAC
>JBFMHI010000037.1 GCA_040753085.1 bacterium
CCCCAATAGAGGGTGAGAAGGTGAGAAAGAGAATAAACAGGTCGCTCCTCTGGAGCTAACCTGAATAAAGCTCCGTAGGAGTAATCTGTTTGTAGTATTTCACAAAAGCAATATATTTGCAGCTCCGGAGGAGCGACCTGTTTTTAGTAGTAGTAGAGCTTGAATATCTATGTCTAGGGGAAATTTCTTGCATTTTATTATTTTATTAGACCTATTTCACAGGTCGAAAAATTATTTAAAGATGGGATTAAAAGATTTGTTTTATCTTCGTGCCCTTGGTGTTCTTCGTGGTTTTTAGATGTGGGTAAGGATAAGCCCATCAAGGGAGGGGAAGCTCTTATGCCGACGCTGTCGGTACAAAAGGAGATGAAACTTAACCCATAGCACTATAATCTGTAATGAGCTTACTTTTTTTAACTTGATTTTGAGTAGATACGCTAATGGCTATTGGTTGATACTGTAGGCACGTAGCTCAGGGGGAGAGCACTACCTTGACGCGGTAGGGGTCGGCGGTTCAAAACCGCCCGTGCCTACCATTGAAACAGAAGAGGGATAAACAATTTGAAGCTATGGACAAACGGTTTGAGGAAGGTAGATGAGCGGTTGGAGAAGATAGAGAATAGGCTTCAAGGGATTGAGCTTACCATGCAGAAGATTTTAGAGAGGGCGGTCGGTTGATGCCAGAGATTAATATCATCCTTCCCGACGGCTCCAGCAAGAAATATAGTAAGGGAACCACCTCGGCCCAGGTAGCCGCCGATATAGGTCGTTCTCTGGCCAAAGCTGCCCTGGCCGCCAAATTTAACGGTGAACTGATCGATCTGAATCTACCTCTGGAGAGAGAGGGAAGGCTTGAGATACTCACCTTCGATAATGAGGAAGGGAAGGCGATTTATCGTCACTCTGCTTCTCATATCTTGGCTTCAGCCGTGGTCGATCTCTTTCCCCACGTAAAATTAGGGATTGGACCATCCATCCAGGACGGTTTCTATTACGACTTCGATTTTGGAGAGATCCACCTTTCGGAAGATGATCTGAGCAAGATTGAAAAAAAAGCTGCTGAGATCATTGCCGCTGATCTTCCCTTTAAACGTATCCTTATGCCTCATTCCGAGGCAGAGTCTTCTTTAAAGAAAAAGGAATCCTCTTACAAATTGGAGATCTTAGAAGGGATTGAAGATGACCAAGTGAGTTTTTATCAGCAAGGCTCTTTTATTGATCTCTGCCGGGGGCCTCATGTGCCAAGCACAGGGGCAATCAAGGCCTTCAAGCTCCTCAATATTTCCGGGGCCTACTGGCGGGGGGATGAATCCCGGCCAATGCTGACCCGGATCTATGGCACGGCCTTTCCTGATCAAGAGGCTTTAGCCCGGTATATTTCTTTACTGGAAGAAGCCAAGGCCAGAGATCACCGGAACCTGGGACGGGAGTTGGATCTGTTCCACATCTATGAAGAAGCCGGGGCTGGGATGATCTACTATCATCCCAAAGGGGCCGTTATTCGGAGGGAGATCACCCATTTTCTTCAGACTGAGCATATCTTACGGGGTTATCAAGAAGTGGTCATCCCCCATCTGGCCAGAGAAGAGTTATGGCGAACCTCCGGTCATACAGAATATTACCGGGAAAACATGTATTTTTTGGAGGTAGAAAAGACTTCTTACGTCTTGAAACCGATGAACTGTCCCGGCCATATTCTTATCTACCAGAATAAGACCCGTAGTTACAAGGATCTACCCCTGCGCTATTTTGAATTAGGCACTGTCTACCGGTATGAACGGAGTGGTGTTTTACACGGACTGCTCAGGGTAAGGGGATTTACCCAGGATGATGCCCATATCTTTTGTACCCCTGATCAATTAATAAGTGAAATACATGGTGTAATCGACTTTGCCCTTGATATGCTTCGACTTTTCGGCTTCAAGGAGTATGAGGTCTATCTTTCCACCAGACCGGATAAGTATGTAGGGACAGCGGAAAATTGGGATAAGGCCACCTCATCGCTGGCAGAGGCCCTGACCCAGCATGGGTTAAGATACGAAATAGATGAGGGCGAGGGTGTTTTTTATGGCCCCAAGATTGACATAAAACTCAAAGATGCCCTTGGTCGGGCCTGGCAAGGCCCGACCGTTCAGGTAGACTTTAACCTCCCCCAACGATTTGATCTGGGTTATATAGGGCCTGATGGAGAAAAACACCAACCGGTTATGATACATAGAGTTGTTCTGGGCAGCCTGGAGCGTTTTATAGGCGCCTTGATAGAACATTATGCCGGGCGTTTCCCTACCTGGCTGGCCCCGGTTCAAGTCGCTATTTTGCCTATTGCCGACCGCCATCAGGCCTATGCTGAAGAGGTGAAAAACACCCTACTTAAAGAAGGAGTCAGGGGTGAAGTAGATAGACGCCAGGAGAAAATTGGGGCTAAGATCCGGGAGGCAGAGGTAAATAAGATTCCTTATATGCTGGTAGTGGGAGATAAAGAAGTTGAAGCCGACACCGTTAATATTCGTCATCGGGGCCGGCAAAATTTAGGGACCAAATCGTGCCAGGACTTCCTGAGGCATATTCAAATCGAAATAAGCGAAAAAAGGGTTGACATTTAAACTTAGATGTGGTATAAGATAATTATCAATTAAAAATACAGGGGGTGATTAATAATTACCAACAGAGGGGTGAGGGTTAACAAGCCGGTTGGGGTGAGGATTAATAACCGGATTCGAGCCCATGAAGTCCGTCTTATTAGTGAAGAGGGCGAACAAGTAGGTATACTTTCTCTGAAGGAT
Source organism: bacterium (assembly GCA_040753085.1). Lineage (NCBI taxonomy): Bacteria > bacterium. The sequence continues at coordinate 2,784 of JBFMHI010000037.1, forward strand.
GCCCTGGAAAAGGCATCCGAGTCGGGACTTGATCTGGTAGAGGTTTCCCCGGAAAGTTCTCCTCCGGTCTGCCGTATTATGGACTACGGAAAATATCTTTATGACCAGAAAAAACGGGGGAAGGAAGGCAAGAAACGACAACGGGTTATTCACCTGAAGGAAATAAAGATGCGCCCTAAGATTAGTGAACATGACTATCAATTTAAGACGCGTCACGCTCAACGTTTCCTGGAGGCAGGAGATAAGGCTAAAGTGACCATTATGTTTCGGGGTCGGGAGATGGCTCACACAGAGTTAGGTAAGCGTCTTCTTGATCGGCTGGCTGAGGATTTAGCTGAAATAAGTGTGGTAGAACGCAGCCCTACTCAGGAAGGGAAAAATATGGTGATGATCCTGGCGCCGGGTAAACACTGACTTATCATCAGAAGATAGAGGCCAAAAGACAGAGGACAGATTAAATCTGGTGTCTGACCTCTGATCTCTGCTGACATTGGTAAAATAAAAGGAGAACCATTATGCCTAAGATAAAAAGCAATAGAGGAGCTCACAAGCGGTTTAGAGCCACGGCTACCGGTAAGATTAAAAGAAAACGAGCTTACCATTCCCATATCTTAACTAAGAAGTCGCCAAAACGAAAGAGGACTTTAAGAAGTCCTCATATGGTAAATACGGTTGATAAGAAAAACATACGGCAACTGTTGCCGTATGTGTGAATATCAATTATCGCAGATAGGCTAAAGGCTGAAGGCTGAGGTTCAATAGCCTTCAGTCTTCAGCCTAAACACCTGAGTAGTTACTTATTCAATTACAAAGGTAATTATTCAGCCACTGATTGACACGGATTAGCACGGATAAAATAGAATGAGTTTAAAATATGGAAAATAACAGAGGATATTATCAGAGGAGCATTTGAAGTTTACAATGTTCTCGGTTATGGCTTTTGGAAAAAAGTTCGACCTGCATGGTTAGGGTTGTAGACTACCGACGCTGAAAGCGTCAAATTTTAAATAGCCTACGGAAGATAAATACACCCGCAACGCTCGACCCTGCAAGGGTCGAATATTATCCATCACATAGAATTCAACCCTTTCAGGGTTGAGCTGTGGTAGATGTTTCGTTTCCGCAGGTTTCACCTGTAGTTATGTAAAATTCAAACCTTTCAGGTTTAAGGAGAATTGCTTGTAATTTCTAACCATACAGGTCGAAAAAGTTTATCAAAAAGCATTACAAGATTGAATTATTACAACGGAAACATTCAGGAGAATTGGAATATCCAATATTAAAAAAATCAGTGTCTTATCCGTGTAAATCTGTGGCTGAATAGTTACTTACAAAGGAGTACGGCTATGTCGAGAGTAAAATCGAATGTGGCCAGCCGAAAGAGGCGAAAGCAGATTTTGAAGCTGGCTAAGGGATTTAGAGGAGCAAAAAGCCGGTCTTACCGGTTCGCTAAGGAGATGGTTACTCACAGCTTAGTTGATGCTTATCGGGATCGAAAGGCCCGAAAGCGGGAGATAAGAAAGCTGTGGATTATCAGGATAAATGCGGCGGCAAGACAAAATGGACTTTCTTACAGCCGATTTATGAATGGCTTAAAGGAAGCCGATATCGGACTTGACAGAAAGATGCTGGCTCATTTGGCGGTGACCGATAAAAATGTTTTTTCCCAATTAGCGGAAGCAGCTAAGGCAAGTTTAAAGGGGTGATTTAGCGTCTTAGGGGCTGAGTAGTTACTGAATTCTGAATTCGGGGAGGAGGAGGGCTGCTTTTTTAAGTCATAGTAGGCAATAATACTGGAAAGAGCGAGGGCGCTGGCCCCGATGGCCAGCCAGTCTTTCTCCTCTAACTTCACGGAAGAACCTTCTTTGAGCCATTCTATACCCCCCACAATAAGAAAACTATGGAAGACCGTTAAAGGAAGGGAGACACAAAAGACGATCTCAAATCTCCTGGCCGGGTGTTCTTCTGCCCGGCTAAAGGCAGGACAAACAAGGATAGTTAATAAAACCGCCATAGCCACAAGCCGCTTCATTATTTCTTCTCTTTAGATATCTTAAACAAAGCCCCCAGCCCGGATACCTTCTCGGCCTTTGTTTCAGCGGCCGCCCTGATATTTTCACGCTGAATCTCTTCGTAAACCTCCTTGCGGTGGACAGGCACATGCCGGGGGGCAGTGATGCCTAATTTGACCTGATCGCCGTGAACATCGACTATTATTACCTCTACCTCGTCACCAATCATAATGCTTTGATCACGTTTCCTGGCCAAAACTAACATAACTTATTCCCCCCTCTCTCTTCACCCTTGTCACTATCAGCCCACGCCTGCATCTCTTGGATAATATAGTGACGAACTGAATATTGGGGGTTGTTTGATATCATTTGTTTGGATTGTTTGGTCCTGGGATTAATAACGAGCGGCCCCTGGAGGTTGGCTGTCATCAGAGAAGGATCATCAGGGATAACCACAATAGACAGGATAACCGCCTTTGAAGGGTCGGCCAGGCCAATCGAATCCAGGTCGCTTTTGTTTACATCCAGGGTATAATCAGGACGAAATTCATAGGGAGAAATGACCACGAAGGCCAAATCCGCCCGGTCCACTGATTGAAACCACTTAAATGGCCCGCCTCCCTCGCTGTTTAAGATAACATATCTGGTAAGCCTTGGAAAACCAATGATCCCTTCTTTAACCTCGATTATACTCTCCTCAGCGATTTCTATTTCACCAAAGGGTTTCGTTGTAATCCTCAATCTAATCCCTTCCTTCCTCTGTTTTGAGAATAACATACTGGGAATAATCACCCCGCCGTATCTTGAACAAGATCTCCTCACCTTTAGACACTTCACCTAAGGCATCTTCGTAATCCTTCGAGTTTCGTATCCTTCTTTGATTTATCTTTTGAATCAAATCTCCCTCTTTAAGACCGGCCTGCTCAGCCGGTCCCCATGGTTCAATATTTGAAATAATTACCCCCTGCTCACCTTCATAGCCAAATCGAGAGGCCAGTTCAGAAGTAAGATTCTGAACCCTGAGACCAAGCTCAATCTCTGATTTCTTTTCTCTGCTCTCTTTCCGGGAAAGAGCCGTTATATCTTCAGGCTGCTCTCCAATCTTGACCCTGACGATCTCCTCTTTTCCATTTCTGACCACCTTTAATTCGACTGTTTTCCCTACTTTAAAATCCGCGACCATATTTCGAAGTTGATTAAGCTCGGTCACCTTTTGGCCGTCAATCTCAACTACGAGGTCATCAGGTTTTATGCCGGCCCGCTCGGCTGGCCCATCCTTCACTACATCGACAATAAGGACACCCTCTCTTCCCTTCAGGCCAAGTTTATCGGCCAACTCCGGAATCAACTCCTGAATAATCACTCCCAACCAACCCCGGACAACCTTACCGTGGCCGATCAGATCTTCCATTACCTTTTTGGCCATATTAATCGGGATAGCAAAACCAATTCCCTGGTAACCTCCGGACGTGGTGGATATAGCTGTATTTATGCCTATTACCTCTCCCTCCAGGTTGAGCAGCGGCCCCCCTGAATTGCCCGGATTTATGGCGGCATCGGTCTGAATAAAGTTTTCATAATCGGCCACCCCTACTTGAGACCTCCCCTTAGCCGAAACTATCCCGGCGGTTACTGTCTGGCTTAATTCAAAGGGGGAGCCTATGGCGATCACCCATTCGCCCACCTCAATCTTATCCGAATCTCCCAGCCTGGCTACCGGTAGATTATTATCTTCAATCTTGATTACCGCTACATCTGTTTTCTCATCTTTACCCACTACTTCACCGGTAAATTTCCTCTGGTCACCAAGAATAACGGTAATCTTATCAGCATCTTTAATCACATGATTATTGGTCAGGATATGTCCGTTTCGGTTGACAATTACCCCTGAACCCAGACTTCTCTGACGATACTCTCGGTGAGGAGAAGGAGAGAAAAATTGGTTAAAAAAATCATCCCCGAAAAAATCACGAAAAGGTCCCTCGTAGAAAAAGAAGGGTGTGCCGCTGCCTCTTATGACCCTTTCCGTGGAGATATTGACCACCGCCGGTGTTACCTCTTTGGCTATCTGGGTGAATGCCTTACTAAGGCCGCGCAGGGCCTTTATCTCATCACTGGAAATGGCGGATTTATCCCCGGCAGGATTAATCTCCCCGTTCGTTTCCGGGGTAAGATTAAGCCAGGAGGCAATAATTACCCCCACTATCACGGCCGCTAATGCCAGCAGGCTAATCCGAATCTTCATTTCCTTTCACCTTCCCTTTGCTTAATTACTTATCTGCCTCTCATTATACTTCCCAGAGATGCTCATGTCAAGAAAAATCTTTCCGCAATTGGACAACCTGTGGTGGAACAATTACCTCAGGCGAATTAGGGTCATAAACTAACCTTCCCATTGGCCGGATACGTAATGCCCCTTTCTCTGCCAGACGAATACGCTCTTTCGCCTCTTACACATACTCAGGAATGATCTCAGCACCGATGGCTTTTCGGTTGTGCATCAAGGAGGCGATAGCAGCCTATAGACAATTTTTCTGTCAAGTTAAAACTGACCCCTTTTTATTTTCCTTGACAGAATAACGGGGAGAAGTTATAATGAAAAATCGTAACTACTTTCAGCCTTCAGCCTATTTACCTGAGTAGTTACTATCATTTAATATAAGGAGAATGAATGGCTATGTCAGTAACGGTAAAACATAAGAAATTGAAAAACTGGGTTCAAGAAATCGCTGAATTGTGCCGGCCTGATTCCATTTACTGGTGTGATGGAACTAAAGAGGAATACGACCTTATGATGGCCTTAATGGTTAAAAACGGTGGAGCTACCCCTTTGCCAAAACGGCCAAACAGTTTCTTGTTCCGTTCAGATCCCAGTGACGTGGCCAGGGTTGAGGACCGAACTTATATAAGCACCCCCACTCAGGATGAAGCCGGACCGACCAATAACTGGATTGATCCGGTTGAGCTTAAGAAAATAATGACTGAATTGTATGCTGGATGCATAAAAGGAAGGACCTTGTATGTAATTCCTTTCTCAATGGGGCCTATCGGCTCACCCATCTCTAAAATCGGCGTGGAGTTAACCGATAGCCCTTATGTGGTCTGTAATATGCATATTATGACCAGGGTGGGGACAAAAGTCCTCGAAGTTCTCGGCACCGAGGGAGAATATATACCTTGTCTGCATTCCATCGGCGTGCCACTGACCGAAGGTCGGAGAGATGTGCCCTGGCCCTGTGCCCCCATAGAGAAAAAATACATCAGCCATTTCCCTCAAGAAAATCTTATCTGGTCTTTTGGGTCGGGTTATGGTGGAAATGCCTTACTGGGGAAAAAGTGTCTGGCTTTGCGGATCGCTTCTGCCATGGCCAAACGTGAAGGATGGATGGCTGAGCATATGCTGATCCTTCGGTTGACGAATCCCGCCGGCCGACGGTTCCATATTGCCGCCGCCTTTCCTTCAGCCTGTGGGAAAACCAATCTGGCCATGCTCGAACCCACGATTGAAGGATGGAAATGTGAATGTATTGGAGATGACATTGCCTGGATGAAAATCGGGAATGACGGCAGACTGTATGCGATCAATCCGGAATCGGGATTCTTTGGAGTGGCTCCCGGGACATCCTATGATTCTAATCCCATGGCCATGGATACCCTCAAAGAAAACTGTATCTTCACTAATTGTGCCCTTACCGATGATGGCGATATCTGGTGGGAAGGGTTTGATGATGAACCGCCTAGCCATGCTATCGACTGGAAAGGGAAAGACTGGACACCCGATAGCGACCAGCCGGCTGCCCATCCCAATGCCCGTTTTACGGCGCCGGCCAGCCAATGTCCGGTAATCTGTCCCGACTGGGAAGATCCAAAAGGGGTGCCTATCGATATTTTTGTATTCGGCGGCCGGAGAGCTAGTGTGGTTCCCCTCGTAAGTAAAGCCTATAACTGGGATCATGGGGTATTTCTTGGGGCTACGGCTGCTTCTGAAACTACGGCCGCCAATATCGGCGCGGTGGGCAATCTTCGCCGGGACCCTTTTGCCATGAAACCTTTCTGCGGCTATCATATGGGCGATTACTTCCAGCATTGGTTTGATATGGGTGACAAACTTGGCGCTAAAGCGCCCCAAATATTCTATGTCAACTGGTTCCGTAAGAGCTTTGAAGGAAAATGGTTATGGCCGGGATTCGGAGAGAACAGCCGTGTTCTTAAATGGATGTGTGAACAGATAGAGGGGAAAGCAGGTGCGGTGGAAACCCCCATAGGTCTGCTTCCCAGGAAAGAAGACCTTGATCTGACCGGGCTGAACATCGATAATGACGATGTGGAAGAATTGTTGCGGATCGATGTTGATGCCTGGCGAGCAGAACTTCCCGATATAGAAAAACATTTTAATCAGTTCGGCCGCCATCTTCCACCGCGTCTTAAGGTTCAACTGGAAGATCTTCGGAAACGCCTGAAGTAATATCGCGGCTCGATGCTCGATCCTCGATACTCGATATTCGATATTCGATGCGGGTAAAGGATCCAATATCGAGCATTGAGCATCGAGCATCGAGTTATGTTTTTTGCTTTTTAGGTTTAGCCGCCGGGAATAGGATATTATTAAGGATGAGTCTGTAGCCGGGGGAATTTTTATGCAGTTCCAGTCTGGTAGGCTCATCACCTACGGCGTGTTGGTAGTCCTCCGGGTCATGTCCGGCCAGAAAAGTAAAGGTCCCCTTACCTTTGTTCCCGTGAATGTATTTCACCTTAGGTGAATTCTGGATATCCCCTAAGATGGTCACCTCCGGCTTTATGGTTGGTCGGTTAAAAAAAGTTGTCTGGCCCATAAAACCTTTCACCAGAAAGGTATGATTCTGGGTAAGCATAGTGGGGATGGGGTCATATTTGGCTGAAAATTCAAAGAGGGTAAAGGCATCGTAGACCGGTCCCTTAGCGTTATTGTAATCACTGAGGTCAATATTAGAATGCTCGTAAACCAGGGGATCCATTTCGAGGGTAAAATTGGTAAAAGCAAAGGTCTTTGAGAAGGCTAATCTTTGTTGAGCCCCTGGATCAACCGGATCGTGATCGAGTTCCGGAGGGACAATATCAATTCCTTCAGCCGCCAGGGCAATATCAAGGGTATCGGTGGCCGAACACATGGCAAACAGAAAACCACCATCATAGACGTAATCCCTGATAGCCCTGGCTACGGCACCCTTGTGCTCGGGGACAGAATTGTACCCGGCTTCCCGCGCGGCTCGTTCAAATTCTAACATCTGCTGTTGATACCACGCCGCGTGGCGGTAAGCGGCATAAAACTTTCCGTATTGCCCGCTAAAATCTTCGTGGTGCAGATGAAGCCAGTCATATTTCACCAATTCACCCCGTAAGATTTCTTTGTCCCAAAGAGTATCGTAAGGTATCTCAGCATAACTAAGGGCCAGGGTTACGGCATCATCCCACAGTTCACGGCTGGGCGGGGTATAGACGGCTATCTTGGGGGCCTTCTCCAGCAGGATGACCTCCATATTTTCCTCTTCAATCCGGTTGTATATCTGGTTAGCCCCCGAAAAATCAAGGGCTTCATAAGAAACGCCCATTACCATAGCCCACTCTATGACCTTGGGGGATTCATCCACCATAAAAGAGCCGCCCCGGAAGTTAAGCAGCCATTCCACATTTAGTCCTGCCTTGTCCAGGCACCAATAGGCCAGACCATAGGCCCGGAGGTGATCTGTTTGAACATCATCCATGGGGATAAGAATCTTTCCCGATGAAGCCGAAAGACCCGCAGGGATAAAGAGAATCAACATAATTGATAATAATGCTATTAGTTTTCTGATCATTTTAAGAAATTTTTTCTCACAAGCCAAGACAGTAACAAACAGCAGTTTCAATCTTTTCTAACACTTCAGCGGTAACTTTGCCGGCTGGTTTTTCTGGAAATCGCTTAGGATCTAATGAACGAATTTGAAAACATAAGAATACTGTTTCCCACGGCAGCCCACTTTCTTCAGGCAATACACGAACATTGGTGGGGTAATCACGAGAGATATTTTCACCTTTTGTCCCAACAACAACCGTCACTACAAGAGGTAATTTATTGATATCATCTATGGATAAAACCAGGACAGGCCGGTGACCTGCCTGCTCTCGTCCCTCTACAGGATTCAAGTTGACAAAATAAATTTCTCCTCGATGAGTAGCCATCATTTGCTCTCCAGTCCATCCACTTCTGTTATGGCGAACTCCTGATTAATCTTTTTTAACTCAGCTTGAATCTCAGGATCTGAGGACATGGTCATAAGTTGGCTTTCAAAAGTAGACGGTTCAGGTAGGTCTCTTTTTATTGAACCTTCCCGTAAATGATGAGCCAGCTTCTCAATCAACCATAATTGCTCTTTACGAGATAATTGACTGATCGTCTCCTCAATTTGATTTAAAACAGGTGAAGGCATAGTCTTCCTCCTTTGGGATAAAGAGAATCAGAATAATTGACGATAAGATTATCGGGTTGTTAGTCATTGGTTATTTGGTCGTAACTACTCAGGTGGGTAGACTGAAAGCTGAAGTTCAATTATCCCGCAATGTTCGAATCAAGCAATTTAAGACCTATTCACGCGGATAGGCTGTAAAAGCTGTCCCTAAAAGCCTTCAGTCTCTCCACCTGAGTAGTTACATTTGGTCAGTAATGGGTATATTATACCGCATCTTATCTTAAATGTCAAGGGGTTTCCATGAATTTGAGGGATATTCCATCCGCCACCCCGGGTACCCACGAAGTGGGTGCGCCATCCGCCATTCACCATATCCTGCTCCAGATTTATGAGAGATTACACACGGTGTATGGTCCTCAGGGGTGGTGGCCAGGGGAGAGCCAATTTGAAATCATTATTGGCGCGATTTTAACCCAAAACACTAATTGGACCAATGTGGAGCGAGCCATAAAGAACCTTAAGGCCAAGGGGAGGCTTACCCCAGATGAGCTGTTTAAGATCGAAATTCAGGAACTGGCTGAGTTAATCAGGCCATCTGGCTATTTTAACATTAAGGCTAAGCGGCTCAAAGAGTTTATCCACTTTCTCTTCAACCGTTATAAGGGTTCCCTCAGCCAGATGTATGAGCAGCCAATGGAAAGTCTTCGGAATGAACTCCTCAATGTCAAAGGGATAGGCCATGAAACAGCCGATTCCATTCTCCTTTATGGCGGCGATCTGCCCATCTTTGTGGTTGATGCTTACACCAGACGGATATTTGTCCGCCTGAGGCTGTTGCCTGAAAAGGTTTCTTATGCAGAGACCCAAAAATTCTTCATGGCCCATCTCCCTCAAGATGTTAATCTCTACAATGAATATCATGCCCTTATCGTTAGATGGGGTAAAGAAGCCTGCCAGCCAAAGCCAAAATGTGAGCTTTGTCCACTCAGCGAAAAAACTAAGAGGCTGTCTGAAAAGTCCCGTTAGGGACGTAATGTTTATAGACATGAACGCCCACCGTTATTTTTAGCCCCGTTAGGGGCGACATGTTCGCTTTGCTAAGTTTACTTCTTGAACATTTCGCTCCTAACGGAGCTTGGGTTTATGAGAAAAACGGCTACTATAAACATTTTGCCCCTCCGGGGCTGATTAACGCATCAACTTTTCAGACACGCTCTAAATAATTACTTTTTTGTTTACAAGTTATTAAAGATGTGCTATATTTGGTATGGTTCAAAATAGGGTAACACTTGGGAGACGGGTGTCTGGTCGTCTGGTAAATGGTACCCTGGTACTTATAAGACTACCAATTACCGAAAAGGAAGGAGAGAATAAATGGATATAACCCAAGCCGTCAAGATAATTAGTATGTTAGTGGGGATGTTAGTGCCCCTAATCGGGTTTGTCTGGTGGTTGCATGGAAAGTTTTCTGTTCTGGAAAAGAAGATAACAGAGACCGATATCACTTTGGGAAAGAAGATAACCGAGATCGAGAACGATTTAGGAAAAAAGATCACCGAGACCGATAATGCCTTGGGAAAGAAGATAACCGAGATCAATAGCGCTTTGGAAAAGAAGATAACCGAGACCCGCCAGGTCCTTGAGCAAAAGATAAGAGATACCAATAACATTATGGGAATCATGTGCAATGTCATAAGGGGTATAGTAAAAACTAATGAAACTATTGTATCTGTTCTGGTGGAAACAAAGCTTGTTTCCCCTAACCAACAAACAAAACTTTTTGGACATCAAGTTGAGGTTCAACAAAGTATCCTGGGGGAGACCACAAATTGGCTTGAAGGCAAAACTAATCCGATCCCCCGGAGTGAAGCGGATAGGTTTAAGAAGTATGTGGATATGCTGAGGAATAAAGAGAAATTTTCGGTGGAAGAGGCCAAAGATTTTCAGACTATAATTTATAAGCTGTATGATGAAGCAGACTTAGATGCAGATGCACCCTGGAACTCCCTTTTAACAATAGGCAGGTTAGCCGCATTTGCTCTGGGAATGGCTTTAAGAGAAGAAAGCGAACAAAGCGAAAAGGAGGCGGCGAAATGATTATTGTTTTAAGGCCTGAGGCTACGCCGGCTGAGATCGATCATATTGTGGAGAAGACAAAGGAGAAGGGGTTGAAACCATTTGTGACGAGGGGAGTAGAGCGAACCATCGTTGGTCTGATTGGAGATGAACGGATTTTAGCTACCTGGGACCTGGAAAATATCCCTGGGGTAGAGAAGGTCCTGCCAGTATTAAAGCCATTTAAATTGGCTAGTCTCGACTTCAACCCGGAAAGAACAAAGATTAAGATAGGTCAGGCCACTATTGGGGATAATCAGATAACGGTTATAGCCGGGCCATGTGCGGTAGAAAGTGAATCCCAAATCGTGGAGACAGCCAGGATGGTAAAGGAGGCCGGAGCGCACATGATTAGAGGCGGGGCCTTTAAGCCCAGGACTTCACCCTACAGCTTCCAGGGTCTGGCTGAGGAAGGTCTTAAATGCCTGGCTAAGGCCAAAGAAGAGACGGGTTTGCCAGTGGTGACCGAGGTTATGGATACCCGTGATGTTGCCCTGGTAAACCAATATGCAGATGTGGTTCAGATAGGCGCAAGAAATATGCAGAATTTTGCCCTCTTAAAAGAAGTAGGCAAGTATTCAAAGCCTGTTTTGCTTAAGAGAGGGCTGTCAAACACGATGGAAGAACTTCTTATGTCAGCCGAATATATTATGTCTGAAGGAAATATGCAGGTCATGTTGTGTGAACGGGGGATCAGGACCTTTGAGAAGGCCACCCGTAATACCCTGGACATCTCAGCCATCCCTGTGCTCAAAGAACTGACTCATCTCCCTATTATTGTTGATCCCAGCCATGGCGGGGGCAAATGGAAATGGGTCAACCCCCTTTCCAAGGCAGCGATCGCAGCCGGATGTGACGGGCTTATTATTGAAGTCCACCCTAATCCGGAGGAAGCTGTTTCTGACGGCGTTCAGTCTCTTAGACCAGACAAGTTCCGGAAACTTATGGAAGAAATAAAGGTGATAGCCGAAGCCGTAGGGAAGAAATTGTAAATGAACCCGAAACTCGAAACAGTGGCCATCATAGGTGTTGGCCTTATTGGCGGCTCATTAGGCCTGGCTCTTAGGCGGCGACACCTGGTTAAAGGTGTTATCGGGATAGGTAGAAGACGGGAATCCCTGGAACGAGCCATTAAGGTGGGGGCGGTGGATACGGTGACCACAGATCCGGCTTTAGGGGTAAAGGAGGCCGACTTAGTTGTCCTGGCTACGCCGGTAGGAAATATTATCCCCCTGCTCTCCAGGATCCTTCCTCATCTAAAACCCGGGGCCATTATTACCGATGTGGGCAGCACCAAAAAAGAGATAGTGGCGCAAGCCGATTCTCTGGTGCCGGCCCACCTTTATTTTGTAGGCGGACACCCTTTGGCCGGCGCAGAAAGTTCAGGGGTGGATAATGCGACGGGGCAGCTTTTTGTGGGAGCCACCTGGGTGCTTACCCCTACCTCGAAAACCAATCCCCAGGCCTTGTCTAAAATAAGCTCCCTCTATCAGGCTATTGGGGCCCGGGTGGTGGAAATGGATTCGGCTGAACATGACCGGATGGTAGCTGTGAGCAGTCATCTGCCTCATGTTTTAGCGGCTTCGCTGGTTAATCTATTCAGCCAATACAGTGAACAGGATGACCGGCTTAATTCTCTGGTGGCCGGGGGCTTTCGCGACATGACCCGTATCGCGGCTTCTTCACCTGTCCTCTGGCGAGACATCTGCCTTGAAAACCAGGGACCTCTCCTGGAAGTCCTATCTCGTTTCAAGAACATGCTGGATCACTGGGAGTTAATGATCAGACAGGGAAAAGAAGATGAACTGTTGGAGGAATTTGCTAAGGCCCAAAGACGGCGGACTCAGATGACTGATATAGACCATGGATTAATCGCGAATCGCGAATTGCGAATTGCGAATTGCGAATGTAACTATTCAGGCAGATAGGCTGAAGACTGAAGTCAAATCATCTGCTCTCCGCATTTATTCCTAAAAGCCTTCAGCCTATCCACCCGAGTAGTTACAAAAAATCAGTGTTTCATCCGTCTAAATCTGTGGCTGAATAGTTACATTGTGAATTAAAAATAGATTCGCAATTCGAGATTCGCGATTCGCAATTCGAGATTCGCGATTCGACAAAAGGAGATTATGCGAAAGGCCCTTTTAGCCGCCGGTATTATTCTGGGAATATTACTCATAGGCCTTATCATCCTGTCCACTATCACCTTTTCTCATCCCAAACTGAAACAGCTTATTACTACTCAGGCAGAAAAGGCCCTGAAAAGGAATGTTACCATTGACGACCTCAGGATTAATCTCCTCCGGGGTATACAACTCAAGGGAGTGACTATTACTGAGCGTGAGGGACCCGGAACCTTTATTAAAGGAGAGGAGTTTGTCCTCAAGTATCGACTCTGGCCCCTTCTCAGGCGGCAATTCGTTATCAAGAAGATTGTTTTTAATGAACCTGAGATTACTATCAGAAGGGATAAAGAAGGGGTCTTTAATTTCGAGGATCTCCTGGAAACCGAACAACCGGAAGAGCCTGGCCTCTCGCTTTCCACCTCTAAGGTAAGCCTTAAAGACGGCCGGGCGGATTTTAGGGATGAACTGGTCAATAAACACACCCGCCTTGACAAAATCAATCTTTCCGCCTCTGGGTTGTCTAAGGAGAAGCGGTCCAGCTTTAAGATGTCTATGCGGGTGGATGAAACCACTGAATTTAAGGCTCAGGGGCATTTTGCCTTTCAGGATAAATCCCTGGAGGTGGATCTCAATCTTAGCAAGTTTGTCCCGGCCAGATTCGGGCCTTACTATCAAAAATACGATCTTCCCTTCAGCCTCTCAGCCGGTGAAATATCGACGGAAGTAAAACTGTCCGGTCAACTTAATCAAAAACTGACTTCTGAAGGAAAAATCATCATAGACAGAGCCACCCTGGTCTATCCTGAAAAGTTGAAACAGCCCATCAAGGATATCATCGGTCTGATAGAGTATGATCTTAAGGCCGACAGGGCCGAAGAAGGTCTTGTCATTGACAAATTTCAAGCTAAGCTGGGCGAGCTTTCCCTATCCTTGAAAGGAAGAATTAATGGATTCTCCCGGGCGGGAGCTGGAAATCTGACCCTTGACCTTGGTTTTAAGGATTCAAAGGCCATTATTGATGGTGCGGTGAAATTTACCGGACCTCAGATGGATATAGCCCTGAAATCGGAAAGATTGAATTTAGATCAACTCCTGGCTGAAATGGCTAATCTTAAGTCCAGTTCCTCTCCCTATCCGGAAGGACTGAGTTTAAGGGGGAGAGTGAAAGTAGATGAAATCCTCTATGCCGGGATGAGTTTTAAAGACCTTAACGCCAAAGTAAATATGCCTCAAGGTGGCCTGCTAAAAATTACCGAGGCGGTTCTAAAATTCGGACAGGGGGGATTAAGCGGATCGGTAGTGGCCGATCTTAATCAGGCTGAGCTGTCATCCACTACCTCCCTTTACTTGAGGTCGATAGACTTAGCTTCTCTGTCAGATACTTTAGAAAAAAAGAAACTTGGACTTACCAGCCCCAGCGGGAGTTTAAATGGTAATTTTCAATTAAAGACTGAGGGGATGGAAAAGATCGATCTGTCCGGCAGATTGGATTTTACTTCCCTCGGTATTACCTATGTATCCGGCCAGACTAAATTTCCTTTGAGAGATTTGAAGGCCACTTTAAGGTATGATGTCAGAAGTAATTTGGCTAAAAGCCAGCTCACGATAAATAAGCTGTCGCTTATCCTGCCTCAAAGCTCTTTGAGCGCCAAAGGAAGCATTGCCCACCTGAAAGAAAAACCCTATCTGAGCCTGGATTTAGTTTCAGATTATATCTCACTGGCTGAGATAAAAAGACTTATGCCTCCTGAGGCGCTTTCCGGGCTAAAAGAACTCGATCTGGCCGGCCAGGGCCAATTAAAGGGCTGCCTGCTTGGCCCCTTAGCTCAGATAAAATTTGAGAGCGACCTTAATCTGGAAGGATTGGAGATAAGTCATCCTAATCTGCCCAAACCGATCAAAAACTTAAGGGTCATCGCCGACTTTGATCTCGATCCGGCCAAAGAATATCTGGCCCTAAAAAAACTAACCTTGGCTACCCCTGAAACCTCTCTTACTTTAGCCGGCCCAATAAATAACTGGAAAAAGAATCTCCAGGCAGACCTGGACTTTGATCTCTGGGCCAAAGAACTGAATGTAGATGAGATATTAGCTGCCCGGCCGGCTGAAGAGAAGGCCGGGGGAGAGACTGGGCCGGCTAAACCGCTAGGGAAAGCCCTGAAAGGGATAAACCTAAGGGGAGGAGCCAAAATTGATCGGGGAGTATTTAAGGGAGTAAAGTTTACCGATCTTAAGACCAATCTGGAGATAGTGGATGGTATCGTGGCCGTCAAGGACTTCCAGATGAACACCTGGGGCGGCCAAGTGATCAGCCGCGGGGAAGTGAATCTTAAGCCGGTTCAGCCTGAGTATGCCCTTAAAACCCAGATTAAAAGGGTGGAAACCAATAATCTCCTGAGTGATCTAACTCCGATGAAGGATATGATCTTTGGCCAATTAGACTTTGATCTCACGACCGATGGGGCTGGTTTAGGATTCAAGCAGGTTATGAAGACCATTACCCTGAAAGGAGATTTCGAGGTTATTAAAGGGAAATTAAGGCGAATAAAGGTCATTGATGAACTATTCTCCTTTTTAGGGCTGACTCCATTAAAAGAATTGGCTTGCGATAAGCTGCCGGGTAAAATAAGGATAAAGCAGGGCAAGGTCGAGTTGGACAGCACCAGCCTTAAGGGTAATGATGTCAATCTTATCACCCAAGGAAGCATCGGTCTTGACGGCAGCCTGGACCTTGACCTTACCACTGAATGGGCTGATAAGTGGTCTTCCCAAATCAAAAATCCGGCCATCAGTTCCTTCCTTAAGAATGAAGAAGGCCGGGTGGTATTGGCCTTCAAGGTAAGTGGTTCTTACGACTCTCCTAAGTTCAACTTCTCCACCAGCCCCTTACAGGAGAAGCTTAAACAAAGGATGGAAGAAGAAAAAGAGAAGGTCAGAAAGCAGATAGAAGCCGAGCGGGAAAAGGTAAAAGATCGGGCCAAAGAAGAGGTAAAGAAGCGGATTGAAGAATCTATCCCGGACGAGGAGGTTAAAAAGAAGGTCAAGGATATGATGAAGATATTCAAGTAGGCGAGACCCCATTTTATCCTGAAGGAGCCGGCGGGTGCTAAATTCAACCAGGATGAGAATAGCGATCTTAACTCAACCGAACTTAGTGCCTGGTCAAGTTTGATTTGAGGGATTCGTCCTTGTAAAAGTAACCCTTAGTTTGGACAGAGACAAGTCTACACAGACAGATTCTATCTTGACCAGGCTGTAGGGGCACGTTGCAACGTGTGCCCCTACAGTAAGGGCGATTCGCGAATCGTCCTTGCAAAAGGAGGAGGTAGGGGCGAATAATTATTCGCCCTTACTAAAGAGACTCTACCCATAAATACTAACGTGACAAGGCACTAGGTCTCGGTGGCAAAAATCTAAGCCGCTAATTTCTGGAGAAATGAAGGCAGATCAGAGGCCTCCCTTGGTCCTACCGTTACTTTCCAATCACTCCCCAATTCTTCTTCTAACTCACCCTTTATCTGGGCTACGTAGCCGGGAATGATGAGGTTGCGGTTGGCCATCTTATCCACAATTCCACTCTTATTGACGAAGGGGGCTATCAAGTCAGGCACAAATTTCCCGGCTGACCAGGCCGTCAGGGTAGAAAGTCCCTCGGTGTTCATAATGAGAAGCCAGGTAGGCACCCTGGAAGACTCGACCTCGGAGTTGACAATAAAATAGGTCAGAGAGAAATTGGTGGTGATAATAAGCGGTGAATCTTTGGTCGGTATATTAACCTCATAAATTCCTTGAGACATAGTCATTGGCCGTTGAGGGTCAGTATAGATATTAAGTCGGTGAACCAGAAGGGGGAAGGTCCGGTAAGCGGCCAGATCAGATAAGACTACAATTCCCGCATATTTTTCTATCATAATCGAGGCATAGAGGGCCTCTTTCAGAGGGTCATCCGTCAGTTGGGCAGGAAAAACAATCGTGGAAAAACCAAAGGATCTGAAACGCTTTTTAAGGGCCAGGCGTCGAATGGCGGTTTGATCATATAATACCTGACTAATAGACTCAGGAGCAGAATCAAGAACCATATCTTTTACTCCGGCCTTGCTTAACCTATCACTGAGTTCACTAAGGGCATCCAACCCCTTAGCTGAGGCAGCTAAGACAGCCCCGGTAGTTTTAGCCACGTCGGCCATAGCCTCAGCATTATCAGAAGTGGCCGCATAAAGAAGGGGCTTGTTATCTTTGACCATTTCAGCCGCGGCGGCCATTATTGGCGGATCATCGGACATCAAAATAATCCCGTAGGGGGTATCTTTGACTCGCTCCACCAGGCTCAGGAAAGATTCCTTCTTCCCTGAGGTATTTTTAAGAGCCACCAGATCAGCCCTGAGGGTGAGACCGACCCGTTCAAACTGGGACTCATCCAGTTGCTTTAACTTAGAGTTTATCTCTTCGGGCGCCGCTGTATCTTCGATTAAAACAGCCAGCCCCGTAGGATGCTCAAAGGTCTTGTCGTGTCTGAAAAGAACCGTTTCTTCACCGATCTTGAGGGCATAGTCGCCGCGGCCAATGGTGATCGGCCTAATAGGAGGAGCGGAGGCTTCCCCTAAGGCGGCTTTAGCCTCTTCTGAGATATGCGGACAGGCAGAGATTTCTACTTTCCCAGCCGCTAACTGCATTGCAAAGGCAAGGCAGGTGGGAAACTTACATTCACGACAGTTCGTTCGAGGTAATAATTTGTAGATTTCTATTCCACTGAGGGCCATAATATTGTGCTCCTTTCTGGTTAGTTTCGAGTTCGGGGCACCCGCTTGCGGGTCGTCGAGTCTCGAGTTGGCTGGGTCATCTCAGTCACACTTAGCCACTTCTCCCATGGTTTCCCTTACCAGCCGGATTGCTTCCGGATGCCGCATAACCAATATATCTGCTCCGGCCATAGCTAAGCTCATGGCGGTCATTGCCTCCCAGAGGATACCACGTTCTCTGGCCGGACCTAGTTCAGGCGCTTCCCTTTCACTTATTTTGGCCTCTTTACACTTCCAGGACTCCCGGCCTACATCGCAGAGGATAGGCAACTGCATCTTTTCATCATTAGTAGTTAAAGCCGCTATCCTGATACGCTCCATAACCGAATAAGTATATTCGATTCCATAACCCAGGGCGCCGGTAGTAGTATCCATAACTATTTTGTCCATTGGGACCCCCAGGTTTCCAAGCAGTATATTCAATTGCTTGGCTAAATTGACATCAATCGGCGTCTGAGCGACCACTCCATGCTTATACCCTATGGCAGCGGCGCCAATGAAGCGATAGTTTTCTTCCTTAACCGGTCCCAGCAAGAGGTTGCTTCCGGTACACCGTTCGGCCACCGCCTTCAGAACCTCGGTATCCTTCTCCACCTTGCCCGTTCCGTAAACAATAAGGGGCGTGCCGGCCAAACCCCCCACTATTTGTTCCGCTAATTTAGCCGACTCAGCCGCGCTTTTGTTGGCCCCACCAGGGTCTGTTCCCGCTAACTGAAGACATACTAGGTCCGCTCCATATCTTTCGACCACCAGTTTAGCCCAGGCAACCGGGTCATTAATCACCTCTTTAAAAGGTTCAACCGCCGCCTCGGCCCAATCTTCCGGGGCGGTATCGTAAACCTCCATGGCAATCTTAGGAGGATTGGGTATTTCGCCCTCAAAGCCGTGAAAAGGCAAGGCGGCTGCACCGCCTATTTTAACCGCCGCCTCGCCCACTCCCAGCGTCTCTTCCTTAATCCGACCAGTATACTTTTCTTTTAGTATTTCAATAGCCAATCTTTTATCCCCTCCTTGTTGGTAACTACTCAGGTGGATAGGCTCTGAAGGCTGAAGGCTGAAGGCTGAAGACTGAACCGAGTAGTTACTCTTTTAGCCAAAAGGCGTTAATCAGCTTTTTTCTTAGCCACTTCTTCCAGAGAGGCAGCTACTTCTTCCTCTTCCGCTTCAGATTCCTCTTCCGCTTCTGTTTCCACCTCTGTCTCTATTTCTGCTTGGGCCTCCTTTTCTACTTCTGCTTCCGCTTCGGCTTCTGCCTCGG
>JBFMHI010000038.1 GCA_040753085.1 bacterium
GAGTGAAGAAGAGCTGGAAGCACAGTTTAAAAGGCACGATTTTATCTACCTCCAAAAGAATTCCATCGAGTTTGCCTTAAAACAGGGCTTAAAACAAGGCATAGAACAAGGCATAGAACAAGGCATAAAACGAGGCATACAGCAAGGACTGGAAAAAGGCAAAAATGAAAAGGCAATAGAGATCGCGAAAACTCTCCTAAGTTTGGGAGATGACATTGAGAAAGTATCAAAAGCTACTGGTTTACCAATAGGCGAAGTTAAAAATCTTGCAAATAGAACTTAGCTCCGCCTTCCGGAACATTAGATTGAAAATTAATTAAACCCCGTAGGGGCGAAGGAGAAAATACAGTAGTATAGACCTAACTGCACAGGTCGAAAAAATCAGTGTTTCATCCGTGTAAATCTGTGGCTGAATAGTTACGATCTATGAAGATACGTAGCACCACTATGGAGGTGAGGAAAATGGATGTGAGGGTGATTACTATACCGGTAAAAGAGATAATGACGCCCAATCCTTTCACGATAGCTGAGGACAAAACAATAGCCGAAGCCGCGAAAAGTATGGAACAACGTAGGATAGGCTGTCTTTTAGTTGACCAACAGGGGGAGACGGTAGGGATCATCACTGAAACTGATATTACCCGCAAGGTAGTGGCCAAAGGGATCAACCCGAAAGAAACAAAGGTGGGAGAGGTGATGAGCCAGCCAGTCCGAAGTGTTAACCAGGATACACCTGTCAATGAGGTTTATCAGCCTATGGCGGCCTATGGGGTCCGTCATCTGATGGTAACTGATGAGAATAAGAAGGCGGTAGGTATAGTCTCCGTCCGGGATATTCTCTATCCCCGGATAGTATCTTCTCCATAAATCGGGGTTAAGATAGAATCTGACTACGTGTGTCCCCCAAAATATTGAGAAGATACAATATTAAGGGGGTAAAGGAGGGCTTTAAGATGCTTAGAATATTATCATTAGACCCTGTGGAGGGGATAATGACCCATAATCCGGTTATTATCCCTAAAGATAAGAATGTGGAAGAGGCAGCCGGGATAATGGCTAATCGGAAGATTAGGTGTGTCTTGATTGGAGAAAAGGGGCAAATAATTGGCATTCTAACAGAGACTGATATTATTCGAAAGGTAGTGGCTAAAGAACTCGAGCCAAGCCGGGTTAAGGTAGGGGAAGTGATGAGCAGTCCTCCTCTTTCTGTCAGTTCCAAGACCCCTATCGAGAAGGTTTATCAGACTATGTCCGATAAACATATTCGCCATTTAATGATTACTGATCAAGGCAAGGAAGTAGGTATTGTTTCAGCCAAGGACCTGGTCTGTTTAACCGCTGAGGAGATGGAGAAGTACTGGTATAATGAGAGGTTCTAACGAAAACCCTCGGCTAAAGCCGGGTAGAAGTTTCTCTTCAGTGGGAGAAGTACTGGTACGATGAGAGGTTCTAACGGCACATTATTCGTATCTTCTCAAGTAACTGCTCAAGACTAAGTTAAGCAGTTAGTTGGGAGACAAAGCAAAATTCCCTCTCCCTTGATGGGAGAGGGATAGGGTGAGGGTGAAATTGGCGGGCTTATTACTCTTGCTAAAAACCTTATATTAGGAAATATAGATGGGGTATTAGCAACAATAAGAGAGGGTTGTTTATTTCACCCTCCCCTAACCCCTCCCATCAAGGGAGGGGAAGCTTTTATGCCAACGCTGTCGTCGGTACAAAAGAAGATGAAACTTAACCCATAGCACTATAAATCTGTAATGAGCTTACTTTTTTAACTTAGTTTTGAGTAGTTACCTTCTCCATAAGGGCCTATTCCCAAACTTCCGCCAGGCGTCAGGGGCTTAGACATCAGGAGTCTGCCAGACTTCTGGTGTCTGGGGTTTGGGGCTAGCTCTTACAATTGACCAGCCGGTTTCAAAGTCAGCCTCGATGGTTACACGTGTCGGCCGGTATTTGGCAAACTTGACCAGATCGCATTGCTCCAGGAAATCTTTGACCTTATGACAGAAAGACTGGTCAAGTTCAGCCTGCCGCATCTCTTCATATAGTTCATTAGTCGTCCGATCCAGAACCGGAATCTCGAATTTGGCCTCAAGATAAGCCCTGATAGTCTCGGAGAGGATGATATAGTATTTCTTTAGCTTACCCTCAGCCAGCAGGTTGCTCCCATTAAGGTTTTTAAGTCTCTCGTAGGCTATCTCTTCCGGAGAGCGGAGGGGGGCAGACACCACCTCTCTAACCTTTCTTCGTTGATAAAAGAGATACCCACCAATGGCTCCCCCTATTACCAGAAGGATACTGGCCAGGACAAGATAAAAGAGCCGGGAATAAGGAATAGATAAAGGCGATTTTATGTCCCGGATGTCATCCTTATTGTCTATCGAAGGCTTCACCCCCTCAACTAATATCTTGATCGCCTTGGTCGAAACCGAATGTTTTATTTCTTCAGTCTCTTGATTAGGAGGCGGCTCAGACTTTAGACGCTGGGCTTTTGGGTAGGTATACTCAACAAGGAGAGGCGGGATTTCATATTCGCCGGTAGCAAAGATGGTGAAGGTATATTCATAGACAGTAACAACCTTCTTTGTCCACCAACTTTTCTTAGGTCCACTTACCTTATAGTCCTTAATCTCAAACCCGGCCAGATTAGCCGTGGCATCAGGGGGGACGAGATCTACTTCCGGATCAGCCTCAACCGTCACCTTATAGGTTATTCTATCCCCAATAAGTATGGTAGTCTGATCCACCTCAGCCGCAACTTTGACCGGCGGTTCATCTGATTCAACCCTGGCAGTAGTCCAGAGGAAATAGATTATAAGCACGTACATAGGTCATCAGATTTATCCCTAAGTAATCTTTCACTAATAGCTTATACTAAAAACTGCTGCGTGGCCACCATATTCTGGTGAGTTCATCAGCCATGCCATCAGGAATGTCGATATCTTGGTTCTAATCCTTACTCCAATATCTCTATAATTCTCCTCATCTCTTGAAAGATATCTTCTACCGAAGGCTCCTGGCAGGGGACATGCTATTCTCCAATCTCTTCATAAGGGACAACCATTTCTTTTTTTCAACCTCTAATCCTTCCCATACCATGTAGTCTCTTTCTATCTGATGAGAATGTTTATCAGGTATTTCATCCTTTTCCCACGCCTCTTTAAATTCAGAAAAAGACCTTCTATATTTGATTTCAAATTTGTAAATCTCCTCTTCACATTCACGCAGCCGCTGAAGTAAATTACCCTCTACTAAATTAGAAATCTTCTTCTCAGGCGTGTCACCTTCTATATTACCTCACGGGATAACTCCACTACCGGCATAATATCGCCTCCTCCAAGCAGTTTATCTGAATAAGATTATACCTTAGAATTCCTGACCTTGTCAACCAGTTTTTCTATCTAAATCTCCTGGCTCTGGTCTGAAAGAAATTGATCAAGGGCTTCACATAGGACTTCTCGGTGGAGATCTCGATCCAGTCAAGGGAGATGGACTGGAGGAGATTTTTTAGGGCTTGAGTTTTCTCGAGGTTAAGTGAAGAATAGGCGTCTCTTACGGCCTGGTAGGCGGTATTGATGAGAGTAATCTCGCCGGTTTCTGCATCTTCCAATTGAATTCTGCCCAGAGCGGGTAATTCTTTTTCCACAGGATCAACCAACCGGATGGCAATCAGATCGTGGTGTTTATTAGTCACCTTTAAGACATGGTCAAAGTCAGACCCCTTAAAATCAGAGATCAAAAAGACGACGGCCCGGCGTTTAATCACCTCGTTTAGATAATCGAGAGCGATTTTTATCTCAGTTCCTCTCCCCTCGGGTTTATGATAGAGTATCTCACGAATTAATCGCAAGATATGACTGGCGCCTTTTTTGGGGGGGATAAAAAGTTCTATCTGATCAGTAAAACTGATTAAGCCTACCCGGTCATTATTTTTGATCGCTGAGAAGGCCAACACAGACGAGATTTCAGCCGCAATTTCAGCCTTAAGTTTCTTCCGGGTGCCGAAATGCTGCGAACCACTTGAATCTACTATAAGCATAACCGTCAGCTCCCTTTCTTCAACAAACTTCTTAACAAAGGGCTGACCAAAGCGGGCGGTCACATTCCAGTCAATGGTTCTAATATCATCGCCGGGTTGATATTCCCTGACTTCTGAAAACTCCATTCCCCGGCCCTTAAAGACAGATTCATACTGTCCGCCGAAGATGTCATTAACCAGCCGGGAAGTGGTGATTTCAATGCGGTGAATTTGTCTTAAAATTTCCTTGGGGATCATAGCCCAACCTCCCCCGCCACCAAACAATCCTCGATGCTCGATCCTCCAGCATCCAGCATCGAGCATCTATAAGGAGGGGCGCTTATTTTATTACCTTATAATACATAGCCTCTCTGGGGGAAAGCTCTGCCTCTTTAATCCTCTCCTTGACCGCCTCAACATTTATCACCGGCCCTTTTGGAGCAGGCGGTCTCTGAAATTGGTATATGTTTTCTCCCAGGACCAAAAGGGTCAGAGAAAGCCCCCCCAAAAATAATAAAAGTGATATCCACCGCTTGCTTGTTTTCATTTGGTAACCGTTCACCTCACCACGAAGACACAGAGACACTGAGAAGAGTCCAAAGGACAAATCTCTTAATTCCGTCTTTCAAAACAGGCTTGATGCCTTTATATTCAAGAGGAAGAGGTCTTTGTCGCACTAGCCCTCACATCTTCCAGATTAAGTCTAAGTTCTTCTTTGCCACCCCAGGAGTTTATTTCTATTTTAAAGGCCAGGTCGCACCGATCTGATTTCCAGACCAGCGGGGCTAATTCTCCCATCTTCCAGCCAAGAGCGGTTATAATATCTCCTTTATCTTTCAGGCGAAGTCTAAGATGGGATTGATCAGACCCTATTTTCTCTGCTTCCAGATTTCTTAGCCCCAGACTGCTGAAAATAGGTTCAGGGTTGTCTGTTCCAAAGGGAGCAAGTTTGGCTAATTCTTCGACTAAATCAAAGGAGACATCGGATAGGTTGATCCGAGCCTCGATGGGCACTTCAGGAATCAGGTCATTCGGATTCAATCTTGCCCGGGCCAGATCCTTCATCTTTTCCTTAAAAGGTTCAATATTTTGAAAGGGCAGAGATAATCCGGCGGCCTTTTTATGTCCGCCATACTTGCTTAACAAATCTTTACATTGGGGCAATACTTCCGTCAAATCAAAGGCATCTATGCTTCTACCTGAACCTTTAGCTTCTTTCTCGGTAGTAAGCACCACCACCGGCCGGCTGAACTGATCTTTTAGCCGGTTGGCTACCAGACCGGTTAAGCTGCGGTCACAGGAAGGACTGGCAATAATAATTATATTCTCATCTACTTCACCGGTAATTTCCATGGCCACTTTTGATAAGGTTTCAGAAAGTTGTTCTTTTCTCTCCTCGTTTAATTGAACCAACCGGTCAACAATTTCAGAGGCTCTTCCCGCCCCTTTAGTGATCAAAAGCTCTACTCCCAATCCGGCTTCATTCCTCCGGCCGGCCGCATTCAGGAGGGGAGCGATCTTCCATCCCACATCAGCGGTCGTAGGCTGATTAAGATTCAGTCGGCGCATGAGGGTAATCAGTCCCATTTTTTTTGTCTCAGCCAATTTTTTAAGGCCTTCTTTGACCAGAATGCGGTTTTCGTCCAAGAGGGGGACAACATCGGCGATGGTGCCGAGGGCAACCAGGTCAAGATAGTTTTCCAGGTAGCCCCTCATTTGGGGAGAATCAGGGTTGATCTCTTCACGGTTTAAATCAAGGGAGGAAACCAGGGCCTGCCCAAATTTAAAGGCTACCCCTACGCCGGAAAGTCCCTGGAAAGGATAGGCACAATCTTTTCGTTTGGGATCAACTACTGCCCAGGCTTCCGGTAAAACAGCCGGCACTTCATGGTGATCGAGGATAACTACATCCAGGCCAAGTTCTGAGGCGGCCTTAATTTCTTCAAAATTACTTATCCCACAATCAACGGATATAATCAGGCTTATCCCGGCTGAGGCGGCCCTCTTTATAGTTTCAACTTCCAGGCCGTAGTCTTCACTGCCGGGCACGTAATATCTTACCTTGGCTTTCAACTGACGGAGTAGTCCGACCAGAAGGGCGGTGCCGGTCATGCCGTCCACGTCCTTATCTCCAAAGATGAGGATAGATTCTGAGCCGGTGACCGCTTCTCTAACCCGTCTGACTGCCTTTGACATATCCTTCAAATGGTAGGGATTGTAAAGCTCGTTCAAATCGGCATTCAAGAATCTCTCGGCCTCGTTAACCGTCCTTATACCCCGATTAAGCAAAACTTGAGCCAGGATGGGAGATATACCCAGGGCTTGACTCAAGTCAGTCTTTAGTCCAGAATCTGGTTCCAGAAATCGCCACCTTTTTCTCATTTTGAATTACAGATTTCGGATGACGGCGGTTGCCTCCCGTAATTCGAAATCAACTACCTCCGTAATATAATAACCCCCGGATTAATACTGATGAGACGAATTTGCCCGGATTTTTTACATCATTAGTGAAAATTTTGCGACCTGTGCGGTTATCAAATACATTGCAAACTTTTCCTTCGCCCCTACGGGGCTTAATTAATTTTCAATCTAATGTTCCGTAGGTTGAAACCTACGGCTAAATTCCTTTGGACCTTCGGTGCATATAGCAGTTTTTATTCAAAAGTGAACATCGAGTAAATGGATTTTAATACCTTTATCGGCAAATTAGACCTTAATGTAAAGTTGTAATCGTTCACTCAAGATTACACCCTCGCCACCACTTACATCCTCTCGGTAGAAAGCTGTCTTGTAATTGGTGTTGTCTCCATTTCTTCCAATAGCCTGCCAGCCAGAGGGATAGTTGCCATATATGTAATAGGCATTGTTGGATTGCTGAACAAAAAAATAAGCCCCCTGACCTTTTCTTAATTCATTAAACTCTTCAACTGATATATCCGCTCCTTCTAATATTCGCTTATTGGGGTATCTGCTTGACTCCTGGAAAATTTCTATAAGATGTTGCTAATGAAAGGGTTGATGCAGATAAGGAAATAATCTTTATAAAAATCAACAATTCTTTAAATTTCAATATGTTATGACTTAAATAGGGGAGTCAAGCAGATACCCTAATATTTCTTTTATTTTATTGTAAAATGCCTTTACTTCAGAAGCATTATCTTCTACTTCTCTTTTGGTAAGCCATCCTTCGTAAAAATTTGTGTGCAACATACCTGCCAAACTAAACTGTTTCCTCAAAATAGGCTCTTTTTCTTCTTCGGAAAGTTTATCTGCCGACTCAAATAGCCAGGCATGACCGTTATGCTGTATGCCTTTGGCAGTTGCCCAGGCCTTTAGTATTTGTGTTGCTCCTCCCCAATATTTCTCTCCTGCTTGACGCAAATCACCCGCTGCAAGCTCCTTTTCGCCTTGCTGTAAATATCTCTCTGCCTGAGCTATGTATCGGCTTACCTTATTGTCCTTTGTCGCCTTCATCTCTTTTTCTCCTTTTCTATCAATTTCTTTATTTTGGCAATGAATGCCTTGGTTTGTTCTGCATGCTCCTCTACTTGCTCCTTTGTAAGCCATCCTTCATAAAAATTAATATGTAGCATACTTGCTATACTAAACTGATTCATCAGCCTTTTATCGCCAATATCTACACAGAGTTTGCTTCCACCCTGGAATAACTTGGCATGGCCATCATGTTCCTAACCCTTTAATTCACAATATGCTTTAATAGCCTGAGTAGCTGCACCCCAGAATTTTTCACCGCCCTGCCTTAAATCCTCTCTGGCAAGTTCTTCTTTGCCTTGATCTAAATAGACATCTATTTGTTTCAAGTAATTTTCTAACTCTTTTTTCATTTTATAACCTTCTTTTTTATTATTTCTTTTATTTTATCACAAAATGCCTTTATGTCTGGTACTGCTTCTTCTATCTCTCCTTTTGTAAGCCAACCTTCGTAAAAATTTGGTAAGTGTTCAGCCACAAAGACACTAAGACACAAAGATTCATTATGGTTTTACTCCATACAAATACCTGTTATGGTTTTCTGCTAAATCCTCTGGCCCTTCAAAAAGACCTTCTCTTAATCTAAGCATAAACCTTTTTGCCTGGGAAAATCCTTGATTATGTTGAAGCCAATCTAAGATGATAGCTGAGGTAACCTCTGGCACAGGCTTTTTTTCACCTTCAGCCATCTTCCTTAAAACCCCAAATTCCTTTTTAGGGCATCGTTTCAAATCGCTACTTGAGAAGGGAGAGATCGGTTTACACTTTTTGTTCTCCAACCGGAACACAAAAAAGTCCCAAACTGGCTTTCAGAGCGGGAAAAGGCTGTTTATGTTTGCTGCACACGTTGCCTAAAATTGCTAAAAGTGTAAAGCTGCTATTTCAGCATTTTGAAACGATGCCCTTTTTAGGAATTGAAACCTCAAAAGCTACTCTTTCCATTCTTTATCACCTCCAAAACTTTTCTTTTTCTTTTAGACATCCTATATTTTAATTGGGCAAATTTCCTTTATAAACTGCCTCAGGAGACAAATTCTAGTATAGCCTTCTCTAAATACATATAACAAGTCATTCATACTACCATATCCGCTTGATAACAATAATAAAAGGTTAAATCCTCTTGGATTTCTCATCCAATCGCTCGCAAGAGCAGCATAAATGACGAAACTTCAGTTCAGAGAACGCTATAGTAATTACTGTTCCGCCATCCGCAATCGGCAATCCGCAATCCGTAATCGGATATTTTCCCAATGGGTTCCCATCCAGTAGATACGGTGACAGTCAGGACAGGTCATAAACTCATCGTAGGTTTTATAGACCAGAGGTGGAACCTGTTCGATCACATCCTCTTTGGGGATCTCTTTAAGTAAGATATTGCACTCCGGACATCGCGAGAACAGCCCCTCTTCCATTTTTAGGCCAAAACGGCGGACAACCTGGGATAGTTGTTCTTCTACCCGTTCACTTTTAATCAAGAGGGTGGGGACCAGCCACCGCCTGGAGAGGCGTGTATCTCTGGTCAGAACGATCCGGTCCTCCTCAGCGGCCAGCTCCAGCAGATCCCGGTCATCGCCCTGCCTGAAATACAGGGTATCATAGCCCAGGATTCTGAGCCACTTGGCCAGTTTGCCCAGCATGGAATCAACTAAGAATCGCATGTTACCCTGACCTTTTCTCCCCACTCAATCCCTAAAGCTGCGCTGGCATCTCCGCCGTTAACCGAAATCTCCAGATGATCGCTTGATCCCCAGAGGGCCAGCCATTGCCCCGCCTCAACCTGAGAATAAAACTCCTTGATGCCTGAAAGCCTCTGTCCTTTGATCTCGATAACTACCTCCTTTGACTCCAGGTCTTTCCGCTCGATGTTAGTAATCAGGTTTCCGAAATGGTCGATATAGATGACCTCCCCCAGAAGGGCATCTTTTCTTACGGTTGGCCTCAGGGAAGGCAGCCTGGTCAACTCCTTGATCTCTACTCCAAATTCCTTCAGGGGAACCCCTTTGCTCAGGTGGGCGGCCACCGGCGCAAAGATGTCTCTCCCATGAAAGACCTGACTGGGAGACGGCAGCCAGTAACTTTGATTAGTTAGGTGGATAATCCTATCTGGGTCGTGAACCAGGCCCAGGACACCGTTATCCGGAGCCACAAAGAAATATTTAGCCGTCTTCAGGATGATGCCTTTTCTTTCTCCCCCTACCCCGGGATCAACCACCACCAGGAAGATAGTGCCGGCAGGGAAATAGGTATAAGCGCATTTAAGGATATAGGCGGCCGCTCTCACATCTTGAGGGGGCGACTCATGGCTGATATCAATTAGTTGGGCGTTGGGATTGATGGAAGAAATGACCCCTTTCATCGCCCCGACATAATAGTCCTTTAGCCCAAAATCAGTCAAAAGGGCGATAATATTCATTCAAACAGCCTATTAATTTCCTCATCAGATAGCCCCAGTTGTTTAAAGACTATCAGACAATAGTCGCCTGGAAGGTCACTTTTAGCCTCTAAAATAGGGGCCTTCTTTACTCGTCCTTTAACCTCTCGCCGGCAAATGGCATGATCTCCCCGGCCTTCTCTCTCAAAGACAGCCCCCGCCTTCTCGACTAATCTCATCAACTTATGGCTAGACATAGAAGGGATTTTTCTCCTTTTAGCCATAGGTAAGCACCTTTAATCTTGGAAGTTCTTCAACCTCATCTTTTTCATCCTCTTCCCCGAGGAATTCATGAAGAAGATCCAAAGGTACAGGCCTTTCCAGAGGCATCCCCTCTTCATAAGAATCCAGATAAGAATAGATGGCATCTCTGACACTTTCTATGGCTTCTTCTTTAGTCTGGCCGCATCCGGCCACCATTAATTCTAAACAGAGAGATACATAGTAAGCTTGTGACTTTTTCAGGACTATGGTGTATTCTTTTATCGAGGCGTTTACCACTTCTTTAGGAGAAAGTTTCCCCTTCACTCCAGTATCCATTTCCAATCAACCCCCTTCCTTCATTCCCACCTCTAATCCTAACCTCTTCCGGAAACTACTCCGCCCTTATTGGAAACGTCGTTACCCTCTGTCTTCCTCCCTAAAGAGGCTAACCCGGTTTCGCCCTTCTTGTTTGGCCTGATATAAGGCCTTATCAGCTCTATCAAAGAGTTCCTTTTTAGAGGGGGCGGGGAAACTGGCCACGCCTAAACTGGCGCTCAAGGAAATTGGTCTATCATTAATGGTATAAGGATGGGCCGCAATGGCCGCTCTAATCCTTTCGGCCACTTGAGCGGCATCCTCGGCCGTTGTTTCCGGTAGAATGACCCCAAATTCATCTCCCCCAAAGCGGGCTAAATAATCCACCTCTCTTACCTGCCGGCTGATGATATCAGAGATGGTTTTAATCAAGCGATTTCCTTCCTCATGCCCATAACGATCGTTTATCTCTTTTAAGTAATCAAAGTCTAACATAAGGAGGGAAAGGGCGCGGTTGAATTTTTTGGCCCGTTCAAATTCGGTCTCGAACAGTCGATCAAAATAGCGATAATTGTAAACTCCGGTCAGTTCATCCCTTTCTGCTTGCTTCTGGGTCTCGATAAATAGCCTGGCCCTTTCAATGGCTACCGCGGTTTGACTGGCGATAATGGCTATTAATCTTCGGTCCAGGGCCGTATACCGATCTTCCTGGTAATGTTCCACATTTAAAAGGCCGGTTACTTTTTCTTTTTCTTTTATGGGAGTAGCAATAAAGGACTTGGTTTCTTCTCGAGTCTCTGACCCCAAAACTTCGTATTTACTTTCTTCAATCGAAAAATTAATCTTCCTGTTCTCATTGGGGTTAAATTTTTGCCAGACGTGATTAAGCCGTTCCTTTATTCGATTTCGGCAACTTATATCTATGGGACAGGTTTCCTTTATCTTGCCGATAAGCCGGCCTTCGTATTCCAGGATATAGGCCCCAGCGTGATAGTCAAAATAAGGCTGCATTTTTTCCATCACTATTTCTAAAATCCCGGCCGGGTCTTTCATGGGGACAATCGCTTTGATCGTCTCGTAGAGAAGCTTAAGCTCCCTGGCCTCGGCCCTCACCCGGCTCAATTCCTCTTTCTCCTGCTGAAGTCTGTCCAGGCTTTCGGCATGGATCTGTCTGGTTTCCTCATCCGGAGCTTCTTCGTATTGTTTTTGCGTCTCAGTAATTTCATCCTCCAGGGCAAAGAGCCTGGAGGCACGTTTGGCCTCTTCTTCCCAGGTTTTTATTTCCTCTGCTTGTTCCTTGAGTTTAATCTCTTTCTGGTCCAACTCCTCGCCCAGTTGAGCCTTCTCTTCAGTAAATTTGACCCGGTCCATATCAATTTGTCTGGCCAACTGATGCATCTCTTTAATCTTTTCTTCAAGCTTTTGCCGCTCCTCCTGGATCTTCCTCTGATATTCAGCGATTTCTTCGGTCATCTGCTCCCTCAATAACTCTGTTTCAGTTCTTACCCTTTGTAATTCTTCCGTCTCTTCGGCATATTTAGCTCGCCAGACCACCGCCTCTTGCTCCATTTTAGCTTTTTCGGCCTGAACCCGGGCTTTCAATGCCGTCATTTCTTCCTCAAGCCAGGCCAATTGAGAGGCCTTCTCGTCAGCCCTCTGTTTCTCTTTGTCAGCTACCGACGATAGTCTTTCCATCTCAGCCTTTAACCTGGACAGCTCTTCAGCCTGAGCCGCCGCCCGGTCTCGCTCAGCCTGAGCCGCGGCTTTGGTCTCTTCCAATTCCCGGGATTTTTTAATGGCTTCCACCTCTTTCTCTTCTTTAGCCCGGTGATAGGCCATCATCCCTTCTACGGCGGCCCCGATGTAACCGGTCACTTTAGTCAAGGAATTGATATCATTTTCATTAAAGGGACGCCGAGTAACCTCATTGTTTATATTCAAGGCGCCGATGACTTTATCACCTATTTTAAGAGGGGATATCATCAAGGATTTGGTATAGTACTTCGTAGCGCTCTTCTTGCCCTCAAAACGGGGGTCTTTCTCAATGTCCTTCACCAGAAGGGGCTCGCCTGACTCAATCACTCTCCCTACAATCCCTTGGCCGCGTTTTAATTTGGTGCGTTTAATAATTTCATCATCCAGCCCCACCGCGGCTTTAATGACAATATCTCCTGTTTCTTCTTCAGCCGCCATCAGGGAACAGATCCTGGAATTCATGGCCCGGGAAGCTAAATCGACTACCAGGGCATAAAATTGCTCCGGTTCCAGATCAATGAGCAGATCCCTATTGAGCTTGAAGATATCATAAAACTGCTTGGTGGTATCAATTTCGACATTATGGTTAGTCAGCCTTTCTCCAGCTATAAGAAGGTCTATGGATGACTGAGCCAGGAGGCCAACCAATTCCGCCTCTTTTTTCAACTTAGCCAGAGAAGCCGTCTGAGCGCCCTCAATGGCCGCTAAAAATTCCTCTTCCTTAAGCTCTAACTCCCTGGCCGTCTTTTGATAGACTTCCCTCTCCTGTTCTGATTCAATTATCTGACAGCAGCCAATAACCCCCACTACCTCCTTGTCAACCATAATGGGACTATTAAAAGTAAAGAAACCGGCCAGACATGGACCGATCACCACTTTTCTTTCTTCCTTGATCCTTTGCAAGGCGGCCAGAAAGGTCTCTTCACATTGTTTGCTTCCCTTCTCCTTTTCTTTGATCATCTTACAGTAAGGATGATCTTCCTTTTCCCAGTAGATAAGGTCTCCCCTTTCATCACCTAACCAACAGTAAGCCGAACCCAGATTATGAAGGAGTATCTCCCGGATGGTTCTCTTCCACATGGTGCTATCAACCAGGTTTTTTAGGTGTCTTTTTATCTCGGGATTATTAGACATGCGCTTTCCTCCCCTTATTCTATCAAATTCATCACCAGACCGGTAAGGAGCTTGGGGTAAAAATAGGTGGACTTCTGGGGCATTCGTTCTCCTTGCCTGGCTACTTCCATAACTTCCTCTACTCGAATGGGGTTAAGAAAGAAAACCAGGCCCTTAGTCTCCCTGGCCCATTGACTTGCCTCAACCGGATCAGCCGAGTATTCAATCTTGAACCCGCCTTCTTCTATCAGATCGGGGTCGATAAATGGCCACAGGATATGGTCAATAAGTAAATAATGCAGGATGGTTACGTCCAATTCCCGAAAGACCTTTGATTTATCCTTGGGAATTATCCCTTCCAGGGACTCCATGGATTCCCTTAGAGTAAGGGAAAGATATTCATTGTTCCCAAGATTCAAGCCAAAGAGATGGAGGCCTCTCTTCATACCGGACCCCATTTGGCGAAACATTTCTTCTCTTTGGCCCAAGGATTTGATTTCAAAGAATTGACTGATTCTTTTTTTGAGTCCGGCTTGATCGAGATTGCCTGCCCCTGGAATAATTCGGTGAGTAGGTAGGATGGCCATTCCTTCATCATAGGCGTTGGATAGATAAATCATCCTGTAATTACAACCTTCCTGACCTGACCAGGAAACGGCCTTATTTTGCTGGAGTTGACGGAAATTAAGGGCGGTCTCATAGCGGTGATGACCGTCGGCAATGGTGAGCCGCTGATCTTTCATTATCCGGCTGACTGTTTTGATGACCGCCTGGTCGGTTATGGCCCACAGTCGATGTCTGATTTCATCCTCGGTCACTAAATCGTAAAGGCGGTGAGTTGATTGGCTATCCCTGATGGCCTTAGTTATGCTATTATCTGGGTCTTGATATAAGGCAAATACCTGGCTGGTGTTAGCGCCGGTAGCCTGCATAAGTTTAAGGCGATCAGCCTTTGGCCCCTCAAAGGTTCGTTCATGAAAGTCTGCCTTCTCCAGTTTAACCAGGCAGATAAGTCCCCATCTGGTTTTTTTGGCCCCATTTAACGTATATTCCTGTTCGTAAAGATAAATGGCCGGTTCTTCATCCCTTATTAATATGCCGACGGCCATCCATTCCTTGAGGGTATCTGCAGCCCGGGTGTATTTATTATGGCGCTCGTTATCCCCGGGATAATCCTTTCCAAGAATAACGCGAATAATATTGTAAGAAGAGGCTTGATAGTATTTCTCCTGGGCTTCCTCTGAAATACAGTCATAAGGGGGAGTAGTTACTCTGCTCAGATCATTGCCTCTCTTGTCCGGATTGTAACGTATCCCCCGGAAGGGTTTGATTTCCGGCATTAGAATATTCTCCTCTGCTTTTTAGATTTTTATCCCGTGGTTATCTTTCAGGTATTTTTTCATCCTATTAAGGAAGTTTTCTGCCTCCTTAATGTCTTTCTTAGCGTCTTCATCTTCGAAAAAGGTGAATATATCGTAGTCACCATTCTCACGCTCGTCTTTTATCTTATTCAACATTTTCCCAAAGTGTTTGTCTAATTTACCAGTCTTTACTATATGGAGACCGAACATAGACTTAAGGGCGCTATGACTGTTTACAGTAATCCCCTCAGTTAAAAGAACAGCCGCAGCAGCATGAAACATAGAGTAGTATGCCCTTGAGATGGCATCATCAAAAAAGCCTTCCTTAGCTAAAGATTTGGCTGCCGCCAACTTTTCCGCGGCCTTATTCATTTGGCCGGCAATCATATCTCTTATTGTTTGGTCCATAATAACTTGCCTGTCTTAGTTACCTCCATAATGAAAGGTATTCTCATTAACAGTTTTTTCTCAAAATCCTCTTCAGAATATATCTTCAGTGAGATGTCTACCCCATAATCCAGGAGAAAATCTGTGACCTGATCATATATTTGGTCTATTATCCGGCGATCTCTTTCTCTCAGGACCAGGAGCAAATCATAGTCCGAATAAGGGGCCGCTATTCCCTTGGCCCTGGATCCAAACAAGATAATCTTCAGAATATCAGACCCAAAATCGCTAATCAATCTTTCGGTAAAATTATCTAGAATTTTATCTTCCATTTGGCGATTCATCTTTCTCTTGATCGTAACCGTTCACCTCACCACGGAGACACAGAGACACTAATCATTCTCCGTGTCTCTGTGTCTCTGTGGTGAACGATTACTCTTGATCTTCCTCATACCTGTAAATCATATTAGCGGCGTAATCGGTGCTCCACAAAGGCTCACCGGTTTTGGAGGCCAGGCCGTAGGGAGATTGGCCTGAATAAGGGAACCTGGCCGCCACCTGGCCGGTAGTCGAATCAATCTTATAAAGCCTCTCACTTTCGGCCTCAAGATTCCAGAGGTAATCACCATCCCAAACCAGGCCGGTGGGATATGGACCCGGTGAAGGGAAAGAGGTAATAATGGCGCCATCCTGGGCCGAGATGCGATAGATTCTATCCCTTTGGGCATCAGCCACCCAGAGGCAGACTCCATCCCAGGCCAGACCGGTAGGCAGAGAGCCAGGATACACACCAGGGGCAGGAAAAGATAACAGAATAGAGCCATCTTCTGGATTCAGCTTATAAATGACCGGGCCCACTAATGTTCTGGGATTCAGATCAATATTCCAGAGATAATGTCCGTCAAAGACCAGACCCTCTGGATAGCCCCCAGGCGAAGGAAAGGAGGTGAGCACTGATCCCTCTTCTGGATCAAGCTTGTAAATTCTTGGCCCCCTTTCATCGGTTGGTTTTAAATCCACTACCCAGAGATATGTCCCATCCCAGGCAATCCCTTCCGGTAGTATCTCTGGGCTGGGGAAATATAGTTTCGAGTTCGGGGCACTCGCTGGCAGGTCGTCGAGTTTCGAGTTACTTTCTTCAGATAGTATCTGGGATGAGAAGGCATCCTCTGCCCTTGTTTCTCCATCTACCGGAAAGATAAGAAATATCATGGCCAGACAGAACCAACTTTTCATGTTCGCTTCACCCCATTGTGGTGACTGTCTTCTTACCGATCACCTGATCACCGAACCAGCCTTGATCATCGTTTCGGCCCCTCGTAACTTAATCGCGAATCGCGGATTGCGAATTAAATAATGATGGTTAGGCAGAAAGTCAAGATTTCACCCCAGAGGACACAGAGAGCACAGAGGAGTATTGAGGTAACTATAGTCCAATCAGTCTATTATAGAAAACCACATTCCTGCCTCTTAGGTGATTTTTCTGTTCTTTAAAACTTTTTGCCGCATCATCAATAATAGATTCGCGATTCGGGATGGTTCACCTTACTGTGAAAGCTTGCGGCTAAATTAGAAACCCGTTTTTCCGAAAAAACGGGTTTCTGATCTCATGTAACCCGAGTAGATTGCCCCGAATTATTGAGGAAGATACAAAGGACCCGCAAGGTTTCACAAGAAAAATGGACGATTTGAACCGTCCCCACGATTCACAATTCGAGATTAACGATTCAATAAATGGCCGAAACGATGACCTTTGCCTCCCAGCTTACTGGCTCTTTCCCTTCATAAAGGCGGAAAGGATGTCTATGGGCACCGGGAAGATAGTGACTGAATTATTTTCTGTGGCTACTTCCCGGAGGGTCTGAAGGAATCTAAGCTGGACAGCCACTGGATTCTTGGCTATCTCATCCGCGGCCTGACGGAGTTTTTCGGCGGCCTGAAATTCACCCTCGGCATTGATGATCTTGGCCCTCCTTTCCCTTTCAGCTTCTGCTTGCTTGGCCATAGCCCGTTTCATCTCCTGAGGCAATTCTACATCCTTGACCTCCACCGTGCTTACCTTCACACCCCATGGATCGGTCTGATCGTCAATGATCTTTTGAAGTTTAAGGTTGACCTTTTCCCTCTCAGCCAGAAGGTCATCCAATTCAGCCTGCCCCAGGACACTTCGCAGGGTAGTCTGAGCAATCTGGGAGGTGGCCATAAAGTAGTTATTCACCTTGGTTACGGCATGGGAGGGATTCATCACCTGAAAATAGACCACTGCATTGATCCTGGCCGGGACATTGTCACGGGTGATCACCTCCTGGGTGGGCACATCCAAGGTAACCACCCTCAAATCCATCTTGATCATTTTATCGATGACGGGAATGATGAAGAAAAGCCCTGGCCCCTTGGCTCCCAGCAGCCTTCCCAGTCGAAAGATAACCCCCCGTTCGTACTCCTTGACCACCTTGATCGCCGAAGTAAGGATCAAGATGACCATAATAATAAGCCCTATCACCAATGAACTCATAACCTTAGTCCTCCTTTCTTAATTTTGAGCCTTCAGCCTTCAGCCTTCAGCCTTCAGCCTTCAGCCTAAACACCTAAGTAGTTACGATAAATGATGATGCGGCAAAAAGCCTTAAAGAACAGAAAAATCACCTAAGAGGCAGGAAGGTGGCTTTCTATAATAGACTGATTGGACTATAGTTACCTCAATGCTCCTCTCTGCTCTCTGTGTCCTCTGTGGTGAAATCTTGACTTTCTGCCTAACCATCATAAATGAAAAAAAATCCGCCATCCCAGGTACCCACCAAGTGGGTGCGCCATCTATTTACACCCGGGCGACTCTCAACCTCGATCCTACCACCTCAAGCACCTTAA
This sequence comes from bacterium, assembly GCA_040753085.1. Taxonomy (NCBI): domain Bacteria; species bacterium. Next base: position 17,948 of record JBFMHI010000038.1, read on the forward strand.
CTTCAGTGCCCTTAGCTATATCTTCATCCGCCATTCCGGTCCAATAGGCCCCTGCCACGTAGAGCATGCCTTTTCCCTGAGTAAAGTCCTCTTTGGTATAACCAACCGCGCCAATTAATCCTTCTTCTCCTGTGGTTACCGGCTTCTGATGGATTTGGAGCACCTTAGCTACGGCAAAAAGGATAAACAGACTGGTTGAGGCCACCATCCCGATTACGAGACTGCGGCTGATGGCAAAAAAGGGAGCGGCTACGGTATCAATGAGCATAAAGGACCCCAAGGTGAGGGCGGTTATTCCACCTAAGGCCAGGATGCCGTAACTGGTAATCTTGATCTCCAGAAGCAGGAGGATGATGCCTAAGATGATGAGCAGAAGCCCGGCCAGATTTATCGGCATGGCCTGGAGGGCAAAGAAGGCCAGGATGAGACAGATTCCACCGGTTACCGCCCCCAAGCCAATGCCCGGCGAGGCAAATTCATAGATCAAGCCGTAAATGCCAAGGATAAGAAGGACATAAGCAATATTGGGATTGGCAATAGCGTGAAGGAATTTATCCCTGAAATTCATGCCCGAAAAAGTCACCTTAGCCCCTTTGGTGTGCAGGGCCACCGTATCTGGATCGAGATAGACCTTGGTTCCCTCCAGCTTTTCGATCAACTCCTCACGATCAGCGGCCACCAGGTTAATCACCCCTTTTTCCAGGGCCTCCACCTCAGTAACCGAGACACTTTCAGAGACAGCTAATTTGGCCCACTCCAGATTTCTTCCCCGCCGGCGGGAGATGCTTTCCATGGTGCTCAGGGCATCATTGAGTATCTTTTTTTCCATCTCTTCATCTTTCATCTCCTGGCCCATCTGGACGGGATGGGCCGCCCCGATATTGGTGCTGGGAGCCATAGCCGCCACATGGCCGGCCAGGGTGATAAAGGTTCCGGCTGAAGCCGCTTTTGCCCCACGGGGAGAGACGTGGGTCACTATCGGCACCCGGGCGTTCAATATCCCTTTAATAATATCGTGCATGGAATCCATCAAGCCGCCCGGGGTATCGATCTCGATAATGAGACAGACCGCCTTATCCTCTTCTGCCTGCTTGATATTTCTGGTAATATAATTGGCCACAATGGGATCAATCACCCCCTCGACTCGAATGACCCTGACCGTTTCGGATTTCGCACCCACTTCGTGGGTACCCGGGATTTCGGATTTCGGATTTTGGATGGCGGATGGCGGATTATCCCCATGGTGAACCTTAGAGGGAGGATCAGGATAGACAGGAGCCGCCCCACCAGATACCATCATTAATCCCAGCCCGATAAGAAAGATAATTAGTTTCGCCCTCATTTGGTGGGTACGCAACGTTTCGAGTTTGGGGTTCATCAGTATTTCATCTCCTTCAGGAGGCCCGCCTGGTATCTTCTCCATATTTCGGGAAATACCTCGACGCAAACAAAGCCGCCAGGTAACCGTTCAGGTATGCACGAATTAGCACGGATAAATAACACAGGACAGAAGGCGGAAATGTAGGGACAGGGCTTGTCCCTGTCCATGTCCGTTCCGTAGACGGACAACCACAAGGGTTGTCCCTACAGCCTAAGGACAGACCCTAATTACGGACACGTCTCACGGATTTTCCGTGTTTCATCTGTGTACATCTGTGGCTGAACGGTTACACCGCCAGAAAAATTAGGTCAAAACTCCACAAATTCTTTCGGATAATGGGTCATATCTAACTCCTCATCCTCAAGATTTAGTCTAATCCCCCATTCTTGCATGGTTAAAGCCCCAATCAAAATCTCGATTCTCTTTCCGTCCTCATCTGTTCCAATGTCTTCAAGGACTCTCGCATGGGTTAATATGTCATATCCTTCGATAATACCTTCTAATCTACAATCACTTAAAACATCATGTATCATCCCGCCTAAATTAACATGTTGAGGTTTCCTCAATTTAAACACGGGCAAATCCTTAGCCACATCTCTAATAATATATGTATTTCTTGCTCCACTATCAAACAATGTCCAATGATTTCTGCCTTCCACCTTAATATTTTTTCTAATTCGTCCCATACTATTTAGCCTCCTCTTCTTCTTTCTTCCCTCTTTTCTCTCATTATCAGCCATCGGTCTGTCCTCACCATAGCCTTTAACTCTTAATAATTCTCCTGGCAAATTCTAATATGGTTCTTATAGCCTCTTTGGGATTATCACTTAAATTACTCTCTACAACATTCTTCTGAGTCCCATTATGGAAGTGTCTTGGATAGGTCTGGAGCTTTTTAGCTTCTCTATCGGGAAGATTGTTATACCGATATATCGCCCCATCAACATTTTTTCTTTCCCAGTGATAAGCATATACTCCCCTTTTCTTAACCGAGAACCAAATATCAATAAAACTCTCATCTTTTAGTAGAATCCGTAACTTCCCCTCAATAACCTTTGTGCCTTCTACAATATCTGCAAAGTCGTTTAGGGCAATCTGTGTAAGCTGCGAATATAACTTGTCTCTGGAAATCATTTTTATAGAGCTTCCCGTAACAACTTAATCACTTTCTCTTTCTCTAACTCGAGATACTCAAGCTTGCTCAGATCATCAAAGCACTCTGATTCTGTTTTTTCACCAGCCTCAAGTTTTCTCCATAGCTCATCAAAAGAATTTACCCCATATCGGCTTGACAGCCTTTTTATTTCAATAGATAGATTTTTTAATTCAATTTCAAGAAAATGCTTGATTCCCTCTTCAATCACCTGTTTTTTAGAAATTTTTAGCTCTTTTTCAACCATTTGTATTAAACTTGGCATTTAATTTGCCTCCTCGTATAAAAAAGAACGCTCGGATAAAACCTGTTCCTGACAGGTTCAGGAATCATTATGAAAGCCCGAAGGGCTACAGTATTTTAGCCGTAGATTTCAATCTACGGAATAATAATATTCCCTCAGGTCAAGCCCCGACGGGGCGCAGGAAAAAATTACCCTTACCTGAGGATCAATGAACGCTCTGGAATAAATTTGAGCGTTCATTTTATTAGTTTTTAACCGTTCAGCCACCAAGGCACAAAGACACAACGGCTTTGTGGCTAAGTAGTTACCCTCTTGCCAAGACGCAAGGCCGCCAAGGAAAATAAGATGATCAAGGCCTTCGGGAATGTTTCTCCAGGGATTCCTTTTTATTCTCGTAATGTCGAGCAATAAACACCGCCGCAAAGCCAATAATACTCATTACTACTCCAAAAGACATTATAATATAGAGGAAATCTTCCCAACTAACCATTTTTGACACCTCCTCTTATGAATATACTCAACACTGCTCCGGCCATAATAAAATAAGGCATTGTCCCAAATCCCCTAAAAAAGGGCTGAAAAACTGGTAACAGTTTGGAGAACATTATGCCTCGCCTCAATCACGTTATTATCTCCACAACTATGGGGGGTAAAAGTCTTTTCCTTGTCTCCA